>CAYRKB010000048.1:17180-27572 GCA_964424705.1 uncultured Victivallales bacterium | reverse complement strand
CAGCTCGCTGATATGGACCAAGCCGTCCTTGCCGGGCAGAATCTCGACAAACGCGCCGAAGTCCTTCATGCCGGTGACCGTTCCGTGATAGAGCATGCCTTCCTCGGCCTCCGCCGTGATCTTGGAGATCTCCTGGATCGCTATGTTCATCGAGTCGCCGTCGGTCGCAAAAATATTGACCGTGCCGTCGTTCTCGATGTCCACCTGCGCCCCGGACAGCTCCGTAATGCGGCGGATGTTCTTGCCTCCGGGTCCGATCAGTTCGCCGATCTTCTCGGGGTCGATCATGATCGTGTGGATGCGCGGCGCGAACGGGGACATCTCCGCCCGCGGCGAGGCGATCACGCCCTGCATAAAGTCCAGGATCTTCATGCGCGCCGCCTTCGCCTTGGCGAAAGCGCCCTCGACCAACTCCCACTTCAGGCCGTGGATCTTCAGGTCGACCTGGAACCCAGTGATTCCGTCGCGCGTGCCGGCGACCTTGAAGTCCATGTCGCCGCAATGATCCTCGGTGCCGAGAATGTCCGTCAGCAGGACCGCCCGTGTCCCGTCTGTCACAAGCCCGATCGAGATGCCGGCCACCGGCTTAGGCATCGGCACGCCGGCGTCCATCAGGCTGAGCGTGCCCGCGCAGACGCTGGCCATGGAGGAGGAGCCGTTCGAGCCCATGATGTCCGACACAAAGCGGACCGTGTAGGGGTAGTCCGTCGGGATCATCGGCTCCAGGCAGCGCTCCGCCATGGCTCCGTGCCCGATCTCGCGCCGGCCCGTGGCCCCCAGCCTTCCCACTTCGCCCGTGCTGTAGGGAGGGAAGTTGTAATGCACCATGAACTTCTTCTCGGTTTCGCCGCCCATGACCGCGTCCAGCGACTGCTTGTCGGACTTCGTGCCGAGCGTAATGATGCCAAGCGACTGCGTCTCGCCGCGGCTGAAAAGCGCGGAGCCGTGCGTCCGGGGCAGCACGCCGACCTGGGCGGCCAGGGGCCGCAGATCGTCGGCGCCGCGTCCGTCGACGCGCCGGCCGTGATCCAGCAAGTTTTTGCGGAGCGTCTCGATTTCGAGCGCGTCAAACGTTGAGCGGAACTGCTCCTTCGTCATTGCAGGGAACTGCGCCGCGAGCTTCGCCTGCAGCTCGGTCTTGATCGTCTGAACGGCCTTCTCGCGCGCCAGCTTGCCGGCAATTTGCAGCGCCGCCGCAAACGCGGCGCCCGACGTCTGACGGCCCGAGGTGAGCAGGGCCTGATCCGCCGGAACGTCCTGGACGACCTTGTCCGGGAGACCCAGCTTCCGGCGCAGCTCGATCTGCCCGTCGATGATCTTGACGCACTCGGCGTGCGCCACCTTCATGGCGGCCACCAGGTCGGCGTCCTGAATCTCGCGGCCGCTGCCCTCGATCATGAGGGGAAGGTCGCGCGTGGAGCAATACACCAGGTCAAGGTCACTTACCTGACGCTCGTCGTTCGTGGGGTTGACCACAAGCTTGCCATCCACGCGGCCGACGCGCACGCCGGCGATCGGCCCCATGAACGGGATTTCGGAAATCATCAGCGCCGCGCTGGCGGCTACGATGCTGAGCACGTCTGAGTCGTTCTGGCCGTCCGCCGAAAGGACCATGTTGTTGATCTGCACGTCGTTCCGATACTGCTCCGGAAAGAGCGGCCGGAGCGGACGATCGGTGAGGCGGGCAGTGAGGATCTCCTTCTCGGAAGGCCGCGCTTCGCGCTTGAAGAATCCGCCGGGGAACCGGCCGGCCGCGTAGAACTTCTCCCTGTATTCCACCTGCAGGGGGAAGTAGTCGATGCCCTCGCGGGGAGACTGCGTGTTGGTAACCGCCGAGATGAGCACCGTGTCCCCCATGCGGGCGGTTACGGCGCCGGCGGCCTGCTGGGCGAGCAAACCGGCTTCAAAGATGATCGTTTTGTTTCCGACGGGGATACTGACTGACGTGGCTTTCTGCATGGTTGCACTTCCTTGGCTTGCGGGTTTCGATCGCAGTACGCATGCAATCGCGCGACGCGAGTGCGAGTGCGAGAGACGTGACGCGGTTCTTTGCGCGAGAGGCGACGCCGGCTACCGGCGAATGTGGAGCGTCTTCAAAAGACCCTTGTACCGCTCCTCGTCCTTGCGCTTCAGATAGTCCAGCAGACCCCGGCGTGCGTTGACCATCTTGATGAGGCCAAAGCGGGAACTGTGGTCCTTCTTGTGTGACTTGAGATGCTCGGTGAGCTGCTCAATCCGCTTCGATAACAGAGCGACCTGGACGTCCGATGACCCAGTGTCTCCCTCGTGCCGTTGGAACTGCTTCTTGATCGCCTGTTTGTCTATCTGACTCATACCGCTAACCGATTCCCTTTGTTGTACCTTTTCTTTATTACTTTTGTTGCCGGACTATAGTGAGTCGCGCAAAACGTGTAAAGTGATTCTTTGATATTTTTTTGACCATTTTTTTGAGCCAGCATGCGCCGCGCCGCGCGCACGTCGTCCGCCAGCTGCCCTGCCAGCTCCGCGGTGCTCCCAAAAGTCTTCTCGGGTCGCAGCCGCGCCACAAAGAAGATCTCGACCTGCCGGCCGTAAACGTTGCCGCCAAAATCGAGCAAATGCATTTCAAGCACGGGCCGGCTGCCTGCCGCGGCTCTGAACGTCGGGCGCGTGCCGTAGTTGGCAACGCCGTCGAGCATGATCCCATCCAGCCAGGCGTGCACCGCATACACGCCGCACGGCGGAAGGATTTCGTTGTGCGATTCCAGGTTTGCCGTTGGAAACCCGAGCTGCCGCCCGACCTGCCGGCCGGGAATCACGGTCCCCATCACGCTGAAGGGGCGGCCCAGCATGGCCCGCGCTGGCACGAGCCGGCCCAGCTCGATCTCCTCGCGAATGCGGGTGCTCGACACCGGACTCCCGCCGCGCATCACAGGCGGCGCCACGCGCACGCCAAAACCGTGCTGGCGGCCCAGCGCGCGCAGGAGGGGCACGTCGCCCGCGCCGCCGCGGCCGAAGCGCCAATCCCTTCCCACGTGCATCTCCCGCAGCGAAGGCAGGCACCCCGTGAGCATTTCAAGAAATGCGCGCGCCTCCATGGCGGCCAGGGGCCGCGTGAAGGGCAGCAGGATGCAGCCGTCAACGCCCATCCGTTCAAAGAGCAGGAGTTTGTGACCCGTGCTGGTCAGCATGCGGGGCGCAATCTCGGGGCGCAGGAGCTTGAGGGGATGCATGTCAAAGCTCAGGATCCAGGCTTCGCCGTCAAGCTCGGACGCGCGCGCGCGGGCCTTTTCGATCACGCGGGCGTGCCCGCGGTGCACTCCGTCGAAAAAGCCGGCGGCCAGCACAACAGGGCGCCGGACGCTCTTTAGAAGCGTTGGATCGGTGACGAGTTTCACGCGTTCAACGCCATTTTTCGAAAGGGGATGACATGCGGCTTCAGCTCGTCCCGGTTCAGCTCCAGGATAAAGGGCATGGTCAGGGCCTCCCCGATACGCACCTTTCCGATGGCCGTGCGCCGCAGCGCCGTCAGGTGCGCCCCGCAGCCCACGGCGTCACCGACATCCGCGCTAAGCTTCCGCACGTAAGTTCCCTTGGTGCAGCGGACGACAAAATTCACATCCGGCAGGTCGATGGACAGGACCTTGAACTCATAGATATGAATAAGCCGGGCCTTGCGCTCAACATCCTCGCCCCTGCGCGCCAGCTTGTAGAGGGGCACCCCGTCCTTCTTGATCGCCGAAACCATGGGCGGCGTCTGCATGAGGTCGCCCGTCAGCGTGCCCATCGCCTCGCGCACCTGCTCCGCCGTGACGCCGCTCCAGTCGGCCTCGCGCACCACCTGGCCGTCCGCGTCGTGGGAGTCGGTCGACACGCCCAGCCTCATCGTACCCTCGTACTCCTTGTCATGCCCCATCAGCTCCATCGAGAGTTTGGTGCCGCGCCCGAGCAGCAGGATCATGAGCCCCGTCGCCATCGGGTCCAGCGTGCCGCCGTGGCCCACCTTCTCGATGCCGAAATGCCTGCGAATGCGATCGACGACATCGTGCGAGGTCGGCCCCGAGGGCTTGTCCACATACAGCACGCCGTCGAGGGGGTCCATGCCCTGCGGGGGGGGCGGCGCGCCGAAGCGCGCGTGCCCGTCCGATCCCGGGCGCGCAGCAGGTCGAAACTGGCGGGAGCCCTGCATGCTGCCTTTCTACGCTTCCCCGGCGTCTGCAGGCGCCGGCTCTTCCGCCGTGCCCGCGACGGGCTCTTCGAGCGAAAGGAGCAGCGACAGGATGCGATCGCCTTGCTCCACCGAAGGATCGATCCGGAAGATCAGCCGGGGCGTATACTTGAGCTTGATGTTCCGCGCAACCTGGGCCTGGAGTTCGCTGCGGTGGCTGCGGATGACCGTCAGCATCTTCTCCCGGTCGTCCTTATGGTCCCGGATCGAGATGCGGACGGTAGCGTCGCGCAGGTCGCGGCTCACTTCCACATGCGTGACGGTGACGGCCGAAATATCAAAGTCCGCGTCGTTGATCAGGCGGAACAGGGCCTGCCCGATCTCGCGGCGCAGGAGTTCGTTGAGACGAAGAATTCGGTCCACACTCATAGGCTGCGCTGGCTGCGACGTGCCTTTGCCCGCTCTGCGCCGATGCGGCGCGCGGGCGATCAAAGCGTCTGTTTGATGGCTTCAATCTCGTAAAATTCGAGGATGTCACCGACCTTGATGGCCTCGAAGTTCTCGATGCGGAGGCCGCAATCCTGCCCTTCCCGCACCTCCGCCGCGGAATCCTTGAACCGCTTCAGCGATGCGATCGAGCCCTGGAAGAGCGATTCTTCTCCCCGCTTCACACGCACTTTGAAGCGCGGGCGCACGGAGCCGCTGACCACCATGCAGCCGGCGACGTTCCCGGTCTTGCCGATGGGGAAGACCTGCCTGATCTCGGCGCGGCCCAGAATCTTGTCCCGCAGCTCGGGGGAAAGCAGCCCCGCCATCGCATCGCGAACCTGGTCGATCAGCTCGTAGATGATATTGTGCATCTGAACTTCAACGCCCTCGCGCCGGCTTGCGATGTCCACGCCGGGCTCCTTGCCCACATGGAAGCCGAGAATCACGGCGTTGGACGCGCTGGCGAGCATCACGTCGTTGGACGTAACGTTGCCCGTCGCGCCGAGAAGAATGTTCAAGGAAACTTTGTCGCTCTTGATCTCCCGCAGGGCATGCGTGATGGCCTCGATGCTTCCCTGCACGTCGGTTTTCAGGATGATTCGAAGCTCCAGCCTCTTGTTAACGTCGGTATCCTTGAAAAGATCGGCCAGCGAGACTTTCCGGGATGCGGGAGTCGCCTGATCAACGCGGACCTGGCGGGCCGTCGCCTCGCTTTGATCGCGCGCTTCGCGCTCATTGGGGCACACCTTGAACTCCGCGCCGGCCTCGGGCACGCCGGAGAGCCCCAAGCACCTGACCGGCATGGACGGCGTCGCCGTCTTCACCTTGAGGCCGTGGTCGTTGATCAGGGCTTTCACCCTGCCCCAAAACGATCCGCAGACAATGGAGTCCCCAATCTTCAGCGTTCCGTGGGTCACCAATAGATTCGCCGTGGGGCCCATCCCATGCTCCATGCGGGCCTCGATGACAAAGCCCTTCGCACGCCGCTTGAGGCTGGCTTTCAGCTCCAGCACCTCCGCCTGCAGGGCGATCATTTCCAGAAGGTGGTCGATCCCCTCGCCGGTCACGGCGCTGACAGGACAAACGATGGTGCTCCCGCCCCAGTCTTCCGGCGCCAGATCCTCGGCCTGCAATTGCTGCTTCACCCGATCCGGGTTCGCTGCGGGCAGATCGATCTTGTTGATCGCCACCATAATCGACACCTTCGCGGCTTTCGCGTGCTGGATGGCTTCCTTGGTCTGAGGCATAATGCCGTCATCCGCCGCCACGATAATCACCGCGATGTCGGTCATGTTCGCGCCGCGCGCACGCATCGCCGTGAAGGCTGCGTGGCCGGGCGTGTCCAGAAACGTGATGCTGCGCCCGCTGACGTCCTTGGTGTAGGCGCCGATATGCTGCGTGATGCCGCCGTGTTCGCCGCGCGCCACCTCCGCATTTCTGATCTTGTCCAGAAGCGAAGTCTTGCCGTGGTCCACGTGGCCTAGAAAGGTCACCACGGGAGGCCGCGTCTGCAGGTCGTCTTCGCGGTCCTCGTCCGTTTCGGTCGCGACCGGCACCTTCTGGGGAAGCGGCTTATGCTCATGGTCCCGCTTCTCATGCTCCAGCGAGAACCCGTGCCGCTCAGCCACCGTCTTCGCCACGGCCACGTCCACGCGCTGCCCGATCGAGGCAAGGATGTTCATCCCCATCAGTTCGGCGACGAGCTGATTCGGCTTCAGACCAAGCCGCTCGGCCAGTTCGCGCACGACGACCGCGCCCTTGACCCGGATCGTCTTCCCGTCCACGACCGTTTCGGGTTCGTTCTTCAGCTCAGGCTTCTTTGCGGCCTCCGCGCGCGGCTCCGGCTCCTTCGGCGCCTCTTTCTGCGGCGGGGCGGCCGGGGGCGCCTCCACCTTCTTGGGCTCCTTGGCCGCGGCAGGCGCCGCTTTGGCGGCTTCCTGCTTGGCGGGCTCGGACTTGGCCGCCTTTCCCTTGGCAGGCTCGGACTTGGAGGCCTTGGGCTTTTCGATCAGCTTCTCGATCTCGATCTCGCCGTCATTCTCGGTGCGACGCAGGGGCCGATTCTTGTGCTGCCGCTCTTCCTCTTCGAAGTTCGGGAGGTTGGGAATGTGCGGGATATCCAGCTCGTCATCCTCAAGGATCGGGTCCACCACCGGCTTGGGCTGAAACTTCTCCCGCATAAGCTCGGCGGCGGCCTCGTCAAGAGAGCTCATGTGGCCCTTGACTTCCTGCCCGAGCGCGTGCAGCTCGGCCAGCAACTCTTTACTGGACACGGCCAGTTCGGCTGCAAGTTCGTGAACTCTCATAGACTGCCCTTACGCGTGGGGTTCGTCCGGCAGCAGCGCGGCGGCGGCGTCGAATACCGCTTTCGCTGTCTCTGCGTCGAAGCCTGTGGTTTCCTGCAAATCTGCAATTTCCGCGGCAAGAATGCCCTCGACCGTGAGGAACCCCGCCTTCACGAGCGCATCGGCTCTTTCCGGACCGATCCCGGGAACAGAGGCCAGGCTCTCGACCGCCTTCGCCACTTTCTCTTCGAAGCTGATCGTGCTTTCGTCCTTCTGGATATCAATCTTGAGCCCGAGCAGCTTCGCGGTAAGCCGCACGTTTTGTCCCCGCTTTCCGATCGCCAGCGAAAGCTGCTCGGTGTCCGCCACCACGTGCACAACGTTGGAATTGGCTTCGTCAATCGTCACCCGCATCAGCTTGGCCGGCGACAGCGCGTTGGTCACGTAGGTCTTCACGTCGTCGCTCCAGCGGATGATGTCGATCTTCTCGCCGGACAGCTCGCGGACGATATTCTTCACGCGCATCCCGCGCATGCCCACGCACGCGCCGACGGGATCGACCTTCGGATCGTTCGAAACCACGGCGATCTTGGTCCGGTAGCCCGGTTCGCGCGCAATGCCCTTGATCGCCACCACGCCATCGGAGATTTCAGAGACTTCCAGCTGGAACAGTTTGACGACAAACTGCGGATGACTGCGGGACAGAATGATGGATGGCCCGGACTCGTTCTGCTTCACCTCCACCACATACGCCCGAACCCGGTCTCCCACCTGGTACTCTTCCGTGGCAACCCGGTCGCGCGCAGGAATCACCCCTTCCGCCCGCCCGAGATCGAGGATGATATCGCTGCGGCTGAACATCCGCACCACGCCGCTCACGATGTCTCCCTGCCGGTCCTTGTAGTCGTTGAAGACGACGTCCCGCTCGGCCTGCCGGATCTTCTGGAGAATGGCCTGCTTGGCGGTCTGGGCGGCAATGCGCCCCAGGTTCTGAGGCGGGATCTCGACGTTGACCGTATCGCCAACCTTCGCGTCCGGGTTTGTCTTTCGCGCCACATCGAGGGACACCTCGCCGGCGCCAGTCTTGGCGTGCGCCACGACTTTCGACTTGGAATGCCCGTGAATATCGCCGGTCTTACGGTCGATTACGACCTGCAGTTCCTGCTCCAGGCCAAGGCTCTTCCGGGCGGCGCCCTGCAGCGCCGATTCGATCGCCTGCATCACGATCTCACGGTCCAGACCCCTGTCCTTCTCCATGTAGTTTACAATGGCAAGAAGTTCGCTGTTCATTGTCTCTTCACCTTGGCTTCGTCATATAAAAAGAGAGCGGGTTGCGTGGCCCACTCTCTTCGTCCGGGTTCATTCAACTTTTCCGAGCCGCAAATAACTTATACGAGCAGCTCACTCCCCGTCAAGAGGAGATTCTCGTCCCGCCGTCACCCCGAGCCGCAGGACCGGAAACACCTCCCGTTCCAGGGTTTGATTCAGGGCGAAAAGCACGAACCCCGGGGCGCCCGCCTGCCTCGCAACATTTACCTGGTCAACAACCTGCGCAGGATCAATCGTGCTCTCGGCAGCTGTGACCCCGATCCCCGGCCAGATGCGCCCCTTTCCCGCAGGCAGGCTCACCTGCGCCTTCACGTAGGACGAAAACTTCCCCAGGTCGGGCGTGTAGTCCATCGGGCACACAAAGTCGACGATTCCCTCCTGCAGCCAGGAGGCCCAGTCCTGCCCGACGCTATCCACGCAGGATGGGTACTTACCATACACCGCCGCCGAAATCTGCACGCCCGGGCGCACGCTGCGGACAAGCGCGGCCACGTCGCGCACAAGCCGGGTGATCTGGGCGCAGCGCCAACGCCGGTAGTCGCGGGTCAGCGCGCCCCCCGCCACGTCGCGCGGCCATTGCGCGACCGTCCGTCCGCGCCAGGCTTCGAAGTTCTTCCGGCAGCCGGTGCAGAAGCAGTGGCTTGAATCCGGATAGCGAACGTAGTCCAGGTGCACCCCGTCGATCGCGTAGTTTTTCACCGCTTCCCGCACGGCATTCTTCTCCAGCTGCAGGTTCTCGACGTTCGACGGGCAGAGCCAGGGAAACGTCTCGCCCCCGACGGAAACCTGCAGACGGTTCTCTTTCTTCAACCTTGCGAGCTCGGCCGCAGGCGCGCGATCCATGCGCCAGAGCAACTTCCAGAGGTGGACCCGCAGCCCCCTCGCGTGCGCCGCGCGGACGGAGCTTTCGAGCTGATCGCCATACGACAACGCCACAGCCGACGGCGCCACGATGCGGCTCGGGTAATGCGCCTGCCACGGCCACAGCATGTTGACGAACACGTCGGTGATCCCGCTTTCCGCCAGCACCCCGCACGTCCGCCCCCAGTCGCCCGGGTAGAGGCCTGTCCCGCCGTGATCCCACACCCCTCGCCGCTCGCCCGGCCGCGGCCGCTGGATCATCCCGTACGCCAGCAGCAAAAGGCGGTTTGCCTTGCGGCACTCCAGCACCGTCTCTGCGTACTTGCCCTCGGCATACAGCCGCCGGCAAACCTTGTCCACGTCCGCAGCCTGGCCCAGAAGCGCCCGCGCAGGGCCTTCCCGTGAGGCGCCCGCCCCCTCGCGCGTGATGGCGGTCACAGCCTCCGCCACGCTCTTGAACCGGCCGATCTGCCCGGCCCGCTGCAGCGCGCCGTCCGCCGCCGGCTTCCACACGGCGGGGTCGCACGCGCCCAGCAGCGCCAGCAGCAGCTGCTTCTTGTTGTCGGAATCGCCGTCGTCCAGAAGCACGTGCGTCATCCAGAACCCGCGCGGGGACTGCAGCCAGGCCGGCTCGCCGCCGCTGTCGCCGCTCTCCCGCTGCCAGGTGGCGATAATGCGCGTCCGCGCCGCCGCCGGGTATACCGGCCGGCTGATCCGCGACTCCTGCGCCACCGCCACCGGCACGTGCGGCGGCGCATCCGGCAGAAAATGCATCTGCCGCCAGCTTTGAAGAACCGCCGTCTGGGACGCCGGCCCCATCCGCAGGCCCATCCACGCGGCGAACGACGGGTCGCCGCCATAGAACACAATGATCTTGCCCCCCGCCTCCGCAAAGGCGCGCAACACATCCTGCTCCGCGCGGGGCGGGAACGGACTGTACCCGAGCACCACAACGCGGGCGGAAGCAACGGCCTCCGCCGTCACCTCCTCGTCGGAGAGCGTCTTGAATGGAACGTTCAGCTCGGTCAGCCACCGCGTGAGCCGGCGCGCAACCGACGCCGCGTAATCCCGCTCCGCGCGATTCGGAGTCGAAGCCGTTCCCTGGACCAGCAAAACCGGGGCGCAGTCCGGCGCGGCAGCAGCCGGCGGCGCGCCAGTCGCCAGCAGCAAGGCGGCCAGCAGCGGGGCCAGACGGAGAAAGGTGGAAGGTGGAAGGTGGAGGGTCATGCGCGGCAACTTGTCCATTCTAAGTTCTACAGCCCACTGATCACTGCCCACTGA
>CAYRKB010000048.1:0-17080 GCA_964424705.1 uncultured Victivallales bacterium | reverse complement strand
TCACTGCTTACTGATCACTGCTTACTGATCACTGCTTACTGATCACTGCTTACTGATCACTGCTTACTGCCCGCCCCTTGCGCCAACGCCTGGCAATCCGGCCCGGCAGCGAACCGTCCAGCGCGTAGCGCAGCCCGCGCCGGAGATTGTGGCTCACCTGCTTCCATCGGACGGCGCGCCTGTGTTCGGCATGCATCAGGGCGCGCGCCGCGCCAAGATCGGCGCTCGAGAGCGCCTCGCTGTGCATCACCGCCTTGAACCCCGTGTATTGCGACCAGTCGCTCGACTCGATAAGCCCCTTCTCCCTCGCCACGTCGTACAGCTTTGTTCCGGGATACGGCGTGACAATGGAAACCTGCAACGTCAGCGGCTTGATTCGCTTGATCGTCTCGATCGTCCGGCGAATGGTCCCCCAGGTCTCGCCGAGAAGTCCGATCAGCACAAACATGTGCGGATGGATTCCCACCTTTTCCGTGATCAGGAAGTTCGCGATCAGCTGCTCCATGCTGCCGCCCGCCGCATCCTTGCCCACGCTGCTGAAAAGCTGCGGATCACCGCTCTCCAGGCCGAAATGAATGCGGACGCAGCCAGCCTCCTTCATCTTGCTCAGGAGCGGCTCGTTGACGCGGTCAAGCCGCGTCTCGACCACCCACTGGATCTTCAGCCCGCGGCGGATGATCTCGTCGCACAGACGGGTGGTCTTTTCCCAGTCCATCGTGAACACCTGGTCACGGAAAAGAATGGCCCGAACGTTGTGCGCCCGGTAGAGCTGCTCGATTTCCTCCACCACCTGGATCGGGTCGCGGTGCACGATGCTCCCGCCGAACCCCATCGGGTACGGGCAGTAGTAGCAGGCGTACGAGCAGCCGCGGGACGCGAACAGGGCGGCGTACCGCACGTTCTCCCCGAACCCGTGATACCGGTACTTCTCGACCGGCACCAGGTGGTAAGGCATCGGCGGCAGCGCGTTCAGGTTCTCAACGTGCATGACCCTGCGGTTGGTAAGCACGTTCCCCTTTCGCTCGAACAAATCCTCCCGCCCGCCGCGCACGAGCGCCTCCGCCATTTCGGGCAGGACAACTTCCGCGTCGCCCCGCACGATCGCGTCTGCCGCGCCGGACGCAGCGACAAAATCGAACAGCGGCATCGCCACGCTTCCGATCGCCACCGTCCGCAGGCCGGGCAGGCCGGCCCGCACCGCCTTGAGCACTTCCAGATCGCCGTAAAGGGACGGAAGATTCAGCACGCCCACCACGATGTCGGGCTGGAACTCCCGCACATGGCGGAGCACGCGCTCAATGTCGAGGTTGTCGGCCTGGGCATCGAGAAAGCGCACCTCGTGCCCGGCCCGCTCCATCACGCCCGTCGTGTAGAGCAGGGACATATAGGGCAGCGTGACGTAGCCGGCGTCGTGTCCGAACGTCAGCCGGTCCGATGGGTCCGCGACGCCCATGCCGCCGGCATAGTCCCGTTTCACGTTCATGTGCGGCGGGCTCGGCGGCTGCAACATGAGGATTTTCATAGTAATCTCCCGCTCGCTCACGCAACGCAGCGTCGTATCGGGCCGCACATCGCGCCTGCGGGCAATACGATCGTCCACAACCGGCAACGAAACAAGCTCGGAATTGTCCGGATTCTCGAAGCGCACGCGCTGCCCCAGGCCTGTCCCCCGGCCCGCTGCGGAAGTCCAAGCAGCTGGACCACGCCGGAACGATTCAGTTCCTCTCGGAAGGAAGCCGCGCAGCGGCAGCCCCCTCTTCCCTGACCGAATTGTCCCGTCCCAGTGTAACGATTATTACCCCGTTTCGTTGACGAAGGAACGGCTCCCTGCCGCCTTGCGCGGCAGGAGCCTGAATTTCGGCTCCTGCGCCGCAAGGGCGCAGGGAGCCCCGTTCTCAGGTATCGACTACTATTTAATGGCTGGATTAGTAAGAGTGCAACGAAGTGGAATCGTACCGTCTTTGCGCCCGTCGCAATAATTGCAATTGCTGACAAACCGCACATTGATGGATACTCGGCCCCGAACCGTGGAAGGAACGGGAGAAAGGACAGCCAGCACATGGTCATGATGAGACAGGGCAACGGCCGGGAACCGGGAGACGAGCCGGACACATCCGAAGTGGACGAGCGGGCTCTCGCTGTGATGGGTGAATTCGAGGGACACTTCCGCGAAGTCGTGGCCCTTCACCCGGAGATGGAGAGTCGCAGGGAACACGTGTTTCAGGCGTGGACGATGCAGAAGATTGCCGGCCTCCAACTCGTGGTCGAGAGGCTCGCGCGGGATTTCAACGCCCACCTCGACATCCCGGAAATGTGAAGCGCCGGCCCCCGTGGCGAGGCCTGTGCAACCGAGCGACACCAGGGAGAGACATGAACGTGGCCGTCACAATCCGCCAGCCCGCAGCCCTGCCCATGACGCGGGAGGAGATGAAATCCATCGGGTGGGAGGAGCTCGACATCCTCCTCGTCACCGGGGATGCCTACATTGACCATCCGGCCTTTGGCGTCGCGCTGCTGGGCCGCTGGCTTTGCGCGCACGGATTCCGCGTCGGCGTTGTGGCTCAGCCGCGCTGGGATTCCCCCGCCGACGTGGGGCGGATGGGGCGGCCCCGCCTCTTTGCGGGCGTGACGGCGGGATCGCTGGACTCGATGCTGGCGCACTACACGGCGTTCCGCAAGAAGCGCCATGAGGACGCCTACACGCCCGGCGGGCGCGCCGGCGCGCGGCCCAACCGGGCGACGCTGGTCTACGCCGGCCTCGTGCGGCAGGAGTTCCCGGGGCTCCCGGTCGTGATCGGCGGCATCGAGGCCTCCATGCGCCGCGCCGCGCATTACGACTTCTGGACCGACGCCATCCGACGCTCCATTCTGCTCGACAGCAAGGCGGATGTGCTCGTCTATGGCATGGCCGAGCGGGCCGTCCTGGAGATCGCCCAACGGCTGCGCGAGCGCCCCGAGGTCTGCGCAGGGCAGAGCCCGCGCGCCGTGCGGACGGCGCTGGCGGGCATTCGCGGCACGGCCACGGCCGGCGGCGCGGATCTCTTGTCCGGCCTCAGCCCTGAGCCGTGGGCGCTTCCTTCCTTCGAGGCGATTCAGGCCGACCCGAAGATCCTGATGGAGGCCACGCTGGCGCTCGAGAAACAGGTGCACGACGGCGAGGCGTGGGCGGTGCAGTCCGCGGGCAATCGCCAGGTGCTGCTCGCGCCGCCCGCCGCGCCGCTGGGCCAGGGCGAGATGGACGCCGTATACGCGCTGCCCTTCACGCGCAACCCTCATCCGTCCTATCGCGAGACGATTCCAGCCATGGAGATGATCCAGTTCAGCGTAACCACCCACCGCGGCTGCGGCGGCGGCTGCACGTTCTGCTCGCTCGCCTTTCATCAGGGCCGGCGGATCTCCTCGCGCGGCCGGGCGTCCATCGCCGCCGAGGTGCAGGCGATGACGAAACACCCCGACTGGAAGGGGAGCCTGACCGACGTGGGCGGCCCGAGCGCGAACATGTGGGGCGCGCGCTGCACGCTGGAGAAAGGCGCAAAGTGCAAGCGTGCCAGCTGCATGCATCCGGGGATCTGCGCCCACTTCCAGGTGCGGCAGTCCGACCTCTCGACGCTGCTGCGCGGCCTCGCGCGGCAGCCGGGGGTCAAGCATCTTCGCACGGCGAGCGGCGTGCGCTACGACCTCGCGCTGCTTGATGCCGAATACGTGCGCGCGCTGGTGGGCGATTTCACCGGGGGGCAGCTCAAGATCGCGCCGGAGCACTGCGCCGCGCCCGTGCTGGACCTGATGCGCAAGCCCTCCTACGACGTGTTCGAGAAGTTCCTTACCGTGTTCGAGCGCGAGTCGAAGAAGGCCGGGAAGGAACAGTACGTCGTGCCGTACCTGCTCAGCGCCTTCCCGGGCTGCACGGACGCCGACATGCGGACGCTCTCGGACTGGCTGCGCAAGCGGGGCTGGCGGCCGCAGCAGGTGCAGTGTTTCGTGCCGACGCCGGGCACGGTGGCGACGGCGATGT
Organism: uncultured Victivallales bacterium; assembly: GCA_964424705.1. GTDB lineage: Bacteria > Verrucomicrobiota > Kiritimatiellia > UBA8416 > CAYRKB01 > CAYRKB01. The sequence goes on along the minus strand of CAYRKB010000048.1, from coordinate 13,068 downwards.
ACCACGCGCGGATCGACACGGCGGGGCGCCCGATTCGCGTCGCCCACAACGACGCCGAGCGCCTGCGGCAGCACGGGATCCTTATGGCATAAAGGAGGTATCGCCGAAGTAGATTCTTCCCGGGAGCACGCGGCCGGGAAGATCACTGTCCGATCAGCCCGGTGTCCGTCTTGCACGGGTGTTCGCCGCATGAAGGCCGAGAGCTGCGCGCAGCTCTTTCCGGAATTGCCGCATACTGAGCGCCGCCCTCCGGGCTTCATTCTTTCCAGCCGACTCGCCGGGATAGCGAAAGCTCACGGCGTATTCTGATACTTCCTTGAGAGATGCTCGCCAAGCTTCCCACATGGGATGAACCGCGAGGCAACCGTTGAGAAGGACCTGCAGATCGTGAGTCTTCCCGAATTCAACGCCGTGCTTTACCATCACGGCCTTAAGCTATTTCTCAACGCACTGCTGGGCGTGGAAGCAAACGGCATTATGCAGGGGGTGCTTTCGCGATCGCAGCGACGCAGAGGCGACGTGGAAGTCCTCCTCGGCTTTCTCAATCCATTCGCTGAGAACGCCGTTCATAAAGCACTTTGCCCTTCTCTACAACGGTCTTGAGGAAGAAGTCGTTCATGGCAATTCGGCGACGAAGTTCGGCTGGCTTCCTCACAATCAGATCCAGTGGAAACGACCGCTGGAGCCGCACATCGATGTCAACAGCCTGGTGCAGGTTCTTACGCTTCCGGTGATTCATGACCACAAGCAGGTCAACGTCACTGTCGCGGGTCGGTTTGCCGTAGGCGTAGGAACCGAAGAGGACCACTTGCTCAGGCGAGAACTCGCGGGCTAGCTCTTTTACGTAGTCAGCAATATCGGCTTCTTTGACCATGGCGTTACCGTACCGTGTTGCCGGCGGCAAGGGAAGGCAATTTCAGCGGCGCCTGGACTAGCGCTGGTAGATGGGAAGGAAGCGGTAGGGGACACCCAGGACGAGGATGGCCATGGGGGTGCCGATCCCTTGCGCGTCCGGCCAGTTCCCCTCGGGGCCCTGCTTCTTGAGCATGGCGTCGCGGATGCGGGGATACCATTCCTGGTAGTAGACGTCCCCCGCCTGGTACATCCCCTGCACGGCGTAGTAATGGCCGTAGTAATACTGTGCGCTGTCGCTAAAGACGGCGCCGGGCTGCTTCAGAAGGTAGGCGAGGCCTGCTTTCACCGCCGGGGATTCGCGCTGCCCGCACATCATCAGGGACATCACGCCCGCCGCGGACCGCTCGAAGCCAGGCTCGCCGGCCGGCTGGTAGCCGAATCCGCCGCTCGCCTGATGCTGACAGGAAAGCACGTAGGCAATCGCCTTCTGCAGCGTGGCGTCCGGCACGAGGATGCCCGCCTCCTTGGCGGACGCGAGGGCGACGATCTGCATCACCGTCACGGAAAGGTCAGCATCGGTTGGCATCGGGTTATAGCGCCAGCCCCCGGCCGGGCTCTGCGACCGCAAAATTACGTTGACGGCGCGCTTGAGCGCATCCGGTATCTCTTCCCGGGAACTCATGCCCCACACCTCGGACAGCGCCAGCGTGGCGGCGCCATGCTCGTACATGCTCTTGCCCATGTAGCCGTCGTTGGCCGTGGACAGGAGAAACGTCACCGCCTTCGACAGCGTGTCGCCGTAGGGCGGCTTCTCCGTAAAGTGCCCCTTGACCATGAAGGCCATCAGCCCGAACGCGGTGGAAGCGGTCTTGTAGTCCGTGCCCCAGCTCCCGTCGGCCGCCTGGGTCCGGACCAGCCATTCGAGGCCTTTCTCAATGGCTTGCTCGACGTCGGGCGTAAGCTCCGCCACCTGGACGGTAGCGTCGGCGGCGCGGGTCGCCGGGAGGAGTGCCAGCCAGGCGACGATAAGGAGGACCAGGGCTCGTATGTGCATATTATTCTCTCGCCAGCGTCTCGTAGTACGCCTTGAGCATGTCGCGGTACTCGCGCGGAAGCTCGCGCGCAAAATTGTCACCGAGGGAATCACGATCGCGGCTGGCAAGGGTGTTGATATCGGATGTGCCGCCGGCCGGGCGCACTCCGTACACCCCCGTCACCATGAACTCTCTCTTTCCCACGGCCTTCGGGTCCGGCGGCGCAGGGGTCACCTCGAGGGACGGCGGGGGAATCTTGGCGTTCGGGTCCGGCGGCTCCTGGTTTGGCGGCGGCGGATCCTTGGAAGGCGCCGAGGCGGGCTTGCCGTTCGGGTCCGGCTTGGCCTTGCCCCCGGGCTTGACTGCGAGAGCGACCTTCGGCCCCCCCTGCTTCATGATGGCCTTTGCAATTTCATCTGCAATCTTGCCCAGATCGTCCGCCGCCTTCTTCATGTCCGCCATGGCTTGCGGCTGATCCTTCTGGGAAATGTCTTTCTGGGCATCCACCATCGCCTTCTCGGGCCCCGCGCCTGCTTTGTCGGTCGGGTCGGAGCCGCCTTCCTTACGCTCTCCGGGCGGGGGCGGGTTGTCGCCGGCCTTTCCAAAGCCGCCGGTCGCATTGCCCTTCATCTTGCTCTCAAACGGCTTGGCTTTGACATCGGCGGTGGGCGGATTGTTCACGCTGCCTTCCGGGACCTTGTCGGGCTTCTTCCCGCCGCCCGGCTTCGCGTTCTTCATCGCGGCCAAGGCGTCTTTCAAGCGCTTCTCGAGCTCCTTCTGCGCCAGCAGAAGATCGTTCGCCTTCTTCTTGAACTCCTCGTCCGTCATGTTCTTGACCTTCTCGAGGAGGTTTGTCTGGTCAGTGCGAATGGCGTTGATCGTGGCGATGTTGGCGGAATTGAGCAGCGATGCGTCGGGGGAGAGCGCCTTGGCCATATCCCGCAGCGCCTTGAGCGCCGCGGTCTGCTCGGCGACGGCGTACATGAAGTCCCTGGCCCCGAGGCTCTCGGCGGCTACTCCAAGCCGGCCGCGGACCCGCTCCTCTTCCATGATCGTGGCGGCATCCATGAGCCGCAGCTTGATGACGGCCGTCGTCTCGTTCTTCACGGCTTCCTTCAGGAGCTCTTCGAGCTGGGCCGTCAGCCCTGCCACACGCTCCTGCTCCTTGGAAAGGTCCTCGGGCCGCTGCGACAGGTTCTCGACCTCGGCGAGGAGCTCCTTGCCCACGCCGGTGCTCTTCTCGGTCAGCTGCGCCTGCTGTTCGATGATCCTCGTGAGCAGCCCGTTGAGCATCTCGCTCGCCTGCAGCGCGTTGGCGTCACGCAGCAGCGCCTGGAGCTTGTCCAGCGCGGTTTGGATCTCCGCCTCAGCGGCGGTGAGGTTGGTCTTGCTGGCGGCGGCACTCTTGCCCGCGTCGCGCAGTTTCTCGGCGGCGACCTTCACGTTCGTGCGGTCCGTCGCGTCGAGCGTTTCGGCGAGGGCCACCATCTCCGCGCCTTTGGCCTCCTCCAGCATCCCGTTGGACTGCAGTTCCACTACAAGCTGCCGGAAATCGCGGATCGTACGCATCATGTCTCCGCTCACCCGCTCCTGGCGCTGGGCCTCACGGAGGATCTTTTCCATCGACTGCAGGGATTCGAGGTCCGAGCCGCCGGCCGGCGCCGAGATGCCGCGCTGGGCCGCGAGCAGCGCCAGCATAAGGGTTACAAGCAGGGCTTTTTTCATGCGTGCCTACCTTTCCGCCGCGGGGGCGACTTCCTTGTTCAGCTTGCGCACTACATTCGTCTTCGCGGAGGAGCTTTCCTCCTTGAGCCTGCGTACCGTATCAACCGCCTGCCCTTCCTCCGCGTGAAGAGCCTTGATCCGGGACAGCAGCTCACGCTTCTTTTCCATGGCGATCCGTACGTATTCCTCGGTCGACACGACGCTCAGCCGACGCGTGGCGGAGCGCCCGGCATTGGCCGACGGGGTACGGCTATCGCTGACTTCCACTGCGAAGGAGACGACGTCGCCCTCCTTCAGAGCCGGTATCGATGCTTTCAAATCCCAACGATACGATTCCCGCACATCCTGCACGGCATTCGTGACGGCAAGGAACGGCAGCCGCTGCTCAACCGCGCCTTCCACCTGCCCGGCGGTCGTCTGGATTGTGTAAACGAGCTGCGCGCCCGTCACCCCGTAGTCGTCCTTCGCGTCGAACGTGATATCAAGCGCCTTTTGCGTGGTGGCGGTCTCGTCGCGCGCCGGCTCCACCAGCGTGACCTGGGGTGGCGCGTCAGCCACCACGCTCACCGCGTAGCGCACGGCGGGGGTATAGGAGAACTTGTGGGCGCGGTCTTCCCAGCGGAACGCGTAGGCGAACGACTTGCCGGCGGGCAGCGTGGCGGTGGCCTCCCGCCCGTCGGGCGACAGCGCCATGGGGACCGGCTCCCCGCCCTCGGGGAGGATGGCGGCCGCGTTCAGGGCGCGGCTGGCCTTCATGCGCCACGTGATCTGCGAGCCTTCCAGCGTTTCAAAGCTAAGGGTCTCGGTCGCCTTCGGCTCGCGATGCGCGTAGGCCGGGAAGGCGATCTCCACGTGGGGCTGCACGAGGGGCGGCGGGACCACGGTGACCGTGTACTCGTCCGAGACGTCATCGCCGGCCCGGAAGCTGTAGGAAAAGCTGCGGTTGACCGACTCCATGCGGAAGGAGAGATCCTTCGTGCCGCGCTTGCCTTCCTTGCCGATCGGCACGGTCACCGTTTCGCGGTTGCCCTTTTCGGGGCGGATGGTCAGGTATCCCTCCCGGGGGATCACGCCGCCGACCAGAGCCTTCAGCAGCACGGTGCGCCCCTGCTGGATCGTCAGATCCTGGGAGAAGGGCTCAACTTGCGTGCGCGTGGGGTACGTGAGCCGGGTCGGGGGGAACGCCATGCGGAGAAGGAAAATCTGCCAATACGTCGGCTGCCAGAGCCCGAGGCCGAACACGCAGGCAAGCGACACGATGGCCAGGGCGGCAAGCTTCTTGAGCTTTCTGTAGCGGACGATCTTCGTGAAGTCCAAAGGCCCGGACTGGGCGATGGCCTGCTCGCGCATGGCCTGCACCAGCGCGGGCGAGACGCCTTCCGGCTGGATGCCCGACTTCAGCTGGACGTACGAGACGAGCAGGCTGCGGAGCTTGGGATGAAGCCGTTCCACCTGCAGGGCGGCCCGCAGCATGTCGTACGAACGCATGTAGCGCCACCAGGCCCAGTAGACCACGAAGAGCAGAAGGGCGGCGTTGATGCCCACAAGCCAGAAGCGGCCGCCGGTGGAGAGGTGCGCCTTCCAGTCCAGCAGGAAGTCCGCGCCCAGCAGCAGGGCGGCGCACACGCTGAAGATGCTGAGTGCGCGCAATCCGAAATAGCGACGCTCCCGCCGCCACGCCCGTTCGAGACGGGCCTCGATGCTCTTCTTGTCTACTTTGTCCGTCATGCCAATCTCTCAGCTATATCCGCCGCTTCTACACAAGGTGATGGCGGCGGCGGATGAACAATTCCAGGCCAAAGCAAATCACCAGCAGCGCGTAGGGTGGCCAGCGATCCCACACATTCATGTTCTTCTGCTCGGTGACGGCCCGCTCCTTGCCGCCGGGCACGCCCGGCAGGGCGGGCCATTCCGACATCTGTAAGTACTGTCCGCCGGACAGGTCGGCCATGCTGCGCAGCAGGTCCTCCTGCATGGCGGGCTCGCGCTGTTCGGGGTTCGGCGATGCGACGGTGAGGTGGACCGTGGTGGCAAACGCCGCGTCAAGACCTGCAGCCTGCAGCGCATAGCTGCCTTCCTTCGGCAGCGTGGCATAGCCCTGGTACAGGCCGGGCGACGCGGGGATCGCGCTCAGCTTCACATCCACCGGCGCCCGCAGGACGGATGGCTGGCCGTTGGTCGCGCCGGCCGCCCCGTTCGTGAACTGCCCCAGCTGCACCGTGTAGTCGGGCGCCGTGACGGGAGAAAAGAACTCGTTCAGCACGTTCGCATGGATCTCCACGCGTTCGCCCGCCCGCAGCTCCGTGCGGTCAACCTCGATCCGGACCCGCTTGTTCTCGCCCAGCAGCCGGGACAGCGCGAGAAACTGGATCGCCTGCCCCCAGAACCGGGCGTGGTACTGGTCGCCGCGCTTGAACCGCAGGCGCCACATCTGGTCCGTGCCGACATACATCGCCTTGCCTGTTCCCGCGTAGTGCCAGGCCACGAGCGGATACGCGCGCGGCCGGTCCGGGCCCGCCGGCAGCTCGAGCAGCACGTTCGCCGCCGGCTTCGCACCGTCCAGGTTCGGGATCCGGAAGAGGGGCCGCACCACGGACCAGATGGCGGCGCTGACCTTGTCGGACGGGTCCAGCAGCGCCAGCGTCTGCTTGCCGCGCTCCGTGGCCACCGGGTACGCGTTGGTGCCGACCGTCGCGTTGCCTTCCACGATGTTCACCGGCAGGATCTCCGCGAGGGGCGAGCCCACATACGACGAAGGCGCATACGTGTCGCCCGCCAGCATCAGCAGGGACCCGCCGCGCTCACGCACGAGCTCCACCATGCGCTCGACCTGCGGCTTGCTGAAGTACCAGACCGGCACGTCGCCCAGGATGACCAGGTCGTACGCGAAGGCCTCCTCGGGCTTCTCCGGGTAGCTGGCGATGTACGAGTCGGATGCGGACGGCAGCTCCTGGTCGCCCTGCGTCATCAGGAACTTCACGTCGAGTCGCGGATCGCGCTGCAGGATCACGCGCAGGTAGCGGAACTCCCAGCGCGGCCGCCCCTCGACGTAGAGCACCTTGATCTTCTGGTTGATGATGCGGACCTGCCGGTCAATCTGATTGTTCACGGTCGAGACTTCGCCGGGCTGCTCCGAGATGGAAACGGTCAGCTTGGCGGAGCCGCCGCGGCCTTCCGGAATCTTGAAGGGGACGTCGACAAACTGCGGCTCGCCGGAAAGCACCACCGGCGCCTGCGCCAGCTCGCCGCCATCGAGCAGCACGCGCAGGGTCGCCTTCGCCTCGCGGTATCCGTACGAAAACACCTGGACCCGGGCGCGAACCTCGTCGTTCGGGAAGATGGCGTCCGGCACGATCAGCGAACGCAGCCCGACGTCCTCGGGCGTCTTCAGACCCAATCCCACGGGGAACAGCGGCACGCCCTGCTCCTTCATTTTGCGCGCGACTTCCAGGCAGTCCGCCCCTTCGTTGAAGGCGCCATCCGTGAGCAGCACCACGCCCGCCACGGGCTGGCCGCCCTGCATCGCGACGGCGTCCTCGATGGCGCCGGCGCGAGTCACCATACCCGTGGGCTGCAGCGCGCCGAGCATCGTGACGCTTTCCGCGGCGGACTTGCCGAGCGGCTCAAGCTTCTCCCCGAAGGCGAAAAACTTCAGCGTGCAGCCCCCGTCGCCTCCGATCCGGTCGAAGACCTTGGGGCCGGGCTGATTCAGGAGGTTCGTGGCCATGGCGTAGCGCGGAACGGCGGCCACCTCGCCGCGGACGGCATCGGGCACGGCAACCACCGCGGCGCGCAGCGCGGAAGCGATCGCGCCTGCGGTTTCCAGGATCTTCTCCTGCGTCCCGCGCAGCTCGCGGTATCGGTCCTCATTCAGCGCGCCGTCCTTCTCAAGCTGCTCCGTGGCGTTGCACAGGTCGTCCTGCTGCTTCCCCAGGTCCTGCAGCGCGCGCAGGAAGGCGGCCGGGGCGTCCCCGCCGGCCGTCGCCTGCGCATCCGGCTTCACGGCGGCCAGGCTCTGCTGCGCGGAAAGCTGGGCGGCCCGGGCGTCGTCGTACCGGTTCACCTTCAGGGCCGCCGCGGAGACGCGCATGGCGCGCTGTGCGCTGGCGAGGTGCTCCTGCTCCGCAGGAACGGGAAAGTTCACCTTGCCCATCGCGAGCGCCGCGTCGGCGAGGTCCTGCGGCTTCTTGCGCGCATCGGCGATGGACATGCTCGCGGACCGGTCCACCAGCACCAGCAGGTTGCGCCGGATGGTGAGGCTCTTCGTCAGCCCCACGAAAGGCTCGAAAAGGATGCAGAGGATGAGGGCATAGGAGAAGGACCGCAACACGGTGAGGAAGATCCGGCGGCCGCGGGACAGGCGCGCCTCGCGGGAATACAGGTAGGCGGCGAACGCGATGGCAATACAGATGCCGACCGGCAGCAGGAAGTGCGGCAGCGAGCTGCGCAGGCCCACCTCCTGAACCGCATATTCAGGTCCGATCCCAAGCCAGTTCCGAATCATGCTGTATAGGGCTTCCGTTTTCACATTTCCTCGGTCCTGCGCACAAAGCGCCTCGCAAAGACAGCCTCCACCACCAAGGCCAAGAGCGCAAGCGCAAGGAGCGTGCGCCATATTTCACGGCCCGAGCGGCTTGCCTCGGCCGCGGCGCGGACATCCCGCCCTTCTTCAAGAAGCTGCGAGGAAAGCTGCCGGGCCGCCGTGTCCAGCGCCCTGCCCTCCAGCGCGACCACATCGGATTCCGTCGCCGACAGGTTGACCGCTGCCTTAAGCGCGGGGGCGCTTGGCGCGTAACGCACCTCGTACAGCCCGGCCAGATCTGCGCTGGGAAGGCCCGCAACTTTCCCGCCGTTCTGCTCGGTGACGCGGACGGCAAGCTGCTCGGCTTTCGGGTCCACGATGGTGACCGACTTGGCGTCCACTTCGGGCGGAAGATCGAACGTCAGAGCCTCGCCCACCGTGAGCGGAATTTCATGCGTCTTCCGGGTCAGGCACGTCACGGCCTGCTGCACCAGCATCAGGTACGACGGGTGCGCCACCATATCCGTCCACGCGCCGTCGGCGGTGGACGTGAAGAGAAGAACATGCCCGCGGCCCAAGGTCTCTTCGACGAGCAGCGGATCGTCGCCGGGATTCATCTTCAGCAGGACCGTTGCGTCCTTGGCGGGCGCGGACCGGAAATAGCGGGAGAAATGGACTCCGCCCAGCTCCTCGGGCGACAGCGCGCCGAGCACCCGCGTCACCGGATGGTCAGGCATTGCGGGCGAGAGGGTCCACCCGCCTGCGGTCGCGTCGGACACCTTCAGAAGCTGCGCGGGCAGGAACGGCTTTCCGTCCGCGTCCTTCATCCGCTCGTTCATCAGGTCGGCGTTCGTCTTGTCGCCCAGAAACAGAACGAGCCCGCCGCCGCGTCGCACGAAGTCCGCCAGCGCAAAGCCCTGTTCCTGGATCACCTCCGGCACATTGGCCAGGATGACAAGGTCGTAGGATGCGAGCTTGCCGATCTGCAGGTCCTCAAGGCTGATCCGGTCCACGCGAAGCGGGGCGTTCGCGGCCACGGCGGACTCCTTCCCGCCCGGCGCCAGCGCCGCGAGGAGGAAGTCCGTCTCGCTTTGGAAAGGCTCGTTGGACGGCTCCCCGTCGATGCAAAGGATATTCACCGTGCTGCGGATGTCCACCACGGCATAGCGCACGTTGTCCATCGACAGGGCATCGTCGGCAATGGTGGCGCTTAGCGTCGAGATGCCCGGCTGGTCAAGGCGGACAAACAGCGAAACGGTCTCCGTCTTGCCGGGCGGTATGCTCTCGAGAATGCGCTGGTCAACGGAGGTCCCGTCCAGGGAGAGCCGGACGGTAACGCCCTCGGAGGGCGCGCGCCCCGAGTTATGCACGTCGACGACAAAGCGGTTCATCGAGCCTTTCCGCAGGATCCCGGAGGCCAGGCCGAACCGGGTGATGGCAAGGTTCTCGGAGCCGCTGGCGCTGACCGGCAGCAGGAACAGCGCGCCCGCCTTGCTGATCTTCTTCAGCGTGGCGCGGACGGCCTCGGAGGCTTCGCCCCAGTGGAGGGCGTGGGCATCCGTGATGATGTAGCATTCCCGCGAGGTGCCTCCGAGCTCCGCGACGAGGCTGTCGATCTCGGCCACACAAGCTTCCATGTTGATCGATTCCTGCAGGGGCATCGCGGCCGTGAGCGCCGCCTCGGCGCGCTCGGCATCGTACGCGGCGTTGCGCAGGAGGATGCGCGGCCGGTCGCCCAGCAGCACCAGCGTCAGCGGGTCGCCCGGGGAAAGCGTGGCCAGCACTTCCCGCGCCCGCTCGCGCGCCAGGTCGAACCGGCTGCGCAGCCCGGGCTTGTGGTTCATGCTGTACGAAGCGTCCACGGCGACGACGATGCCGGCCCGGCCGCCGCCCGACCAGGAAACGAGAGAGGAACGGAAGGCCGGCCGCGCGAAGGCCAGGCCCGCCAGCAGCAGCACCAGGCAGCGCAGGAGGAGCAGGATAATGTCCTCAAGGCGCACGCGGCGGGCGCGGACAATCAGCGCCTTGCGCAGCAGCTCCATGGCCGCCCATTCCATGGGATGGGAACGGAAGCGGCTCAGGAGGTGGATAACGATCGGCACCGCGACACCCGCCGCCGTCAGAGAAAGCCAGAATAACGGTGAATTCAGAAAAAACATACTGTTTCAAGTCGCGGACTTTGCCGCGCAATCTCCTTCACTCCGCTTCCCCGCCGGGCTTCCTACTTTGGCGCCACGTAGGCGTCATCGAGCACAACGCGACAGGGAAACCGGACCTCTTTCGAAAAATCGACCTCCATGGAAAACGCGCCGCCGGGGCTTTCAAAGGCCACGAGCACGGGGGCGGGCGCGTCCGGCGCGAGCGTCTGCTCAAACACCGTGCGGCTATCCGCGACAAAGCGCACCTGCGCGGCGCCGCGCGAGCCGGGCGCCAGGCTCAGGGCGCCGCGGAAGGCGAGGTTCCCGCCGGGGAGCTGGTAGCGCACGATCGTCTTCGGCCACAGCGAGATTCGCCCGACGCAGTGCTGCCCGCTGCCGGAGGGCTCGATGCGGGGCGTGGGCGCCTGCTGCCGGATCAGGGGAAACGTTTCGACGGACGCGGGCTGCACCTCGGCCAGGTACGCCAGGCCGGCAGGGCGGCGCCGGATCCACTGCCACGTATCGGGCCGCGCGCGCAGGGAGCCGAAAACGGCATGCTTGAGGACGAGGCCCTCGCCGTCCGCCTCAAGCTGGCCTCGGAATATGCTGCCGTCGGCCAACCCGAGCTCGTCCGCGTCCGCGGCGGCGGCCGGCGGGGACCCCTCGGGCGGGTCGGAGAAAATGTACCGCTGCAGCTCAGGGCGGCTCACCGCGATGGCCCCGAGCGGGGTGTCGATCCCGGCGCGGCTCTCATCGATCCACAGGAGCGAACACGGCGTCGGCTTGCCCTTGGCGCGGTAGAGCACCCCTCCCTCGCCGCCCGCGAACGTGGGCAGGGCGTTGGTGAAGTCGATGGCCTGCAGCAGGGCGGCGGCCACCGTGCGCGGACCGGCATCCGACACGACGGAGAGCTGCCCGTCGGCCAGCTTCTCCAGCGTCACGCGCCAGATCTCTCCGCTGCGGGCGTACAGGGTGACGGGCATCGCGGAGCGGGTCGCCGGCCGGTCGTTGAAGGCCAGCAGCACGTCGGGGAGGTTCACGGCCGCATCGCCCACCCGGAGCACGCCCGGCTGCGCGGCGAGGGCGCCTTCCTGCCGCCCCGTCTTCGTCACGACAAGCCCGCCGAAAGACGCCGAAGCGAGCGACAGAGAGGCGAGCGTCGCAAGGCGCATGATACGGGAAGGTGGGCGGATCATCATTTCTTGCCCCTCCGCATCCGGCTGATCAGGTACGCAGACAGGACTTCGTCAATCGGCTTGGACGTGTCGACGAGCATGTAATCCACGTGGCTTCGCGCGCACGCCCCGCGCACGCGCTCGAGAAACTTCTGAAGCTCGGCGAGGTAGGCCGTCCGGATGCGGTGCGCCTCGGTCAGGACCTCCGTCGGCTCCTCCAGGCCCTTGAACCGGTACGTGCCCTGAAAGGGGAACGTCAGCTCATGGGGGTCGAGGATATGGAAGACCGTGACGTTGTGGCCGCGGAAGCGCAGGTGGTCCAGCCCCTGGACGAAGCCCTCAATGTTGTCGAAAAGGTCCGAGAAGAGAATCACAAGCCCGCGCCGGCGCAGGCGCGATGCGAAGTCGTGCAGCTGGGCGGAGACGTCCGTGCGCGGCTCGGGCTGCGCTTCCGCAAGGGCCTTGGACATGTCGCGGATCACGCTCGTCGAGCCCCTGGGCGCGATGTACTGGCGCAGCTTGTCGTCGAACACGCCAAGCCCCACCGAGTCGCGCTGGCGGACGATCAGGTAGGCCAGGCTGGCGGCCATGTGCTTGGCGTATTCCAGCTTGCTGACCTTGCCCGAGGCGTACCGCATCGAGGAGCTGGCGTCCAGGAGCAGGTTCGCGTCGAAGTTCGTTTCGGCCTCGAACAGCTTGATGTAGTAGCGCTGCGTCCGGCCGTAAACCCGCCAGTCGATGTGGCGCAGGTTGTCGCCCGGCACGTACGCGCGGTGGTGGACGAACTCGGTGCTGAAGCCGCGCATCGGGCTCTTGTGCATGCCGACGCGCAGACCTTCCACGATCTGACGCGCAACGAGCTCAAGGCTCCCGATCTTCTGGACAATATCGGGGTCCAGGTAGCGGAGCTGCTGTCGTTCCTGTTCGTCCATACGGGTTGAGGCTCCGTGCCGGTCTGACTGCTGTGCGGAGGGCCCGGCGCTGCGCCGCGCGCCCTCCCGGCCAATCCGACGGGAAATACGGCGGCTTTACGCCTTTTCGTTCTTGTACAGCCGCTCGTCCGCCGGTATGGCGGCCAGCAGCTTGTGAACCACGTCGTCCGTTGTGAGGCCTTCCGACTGCGCCGCGAAGTTGAGGATGATGCGGTGCCGCAGCACGGGCAGGGCCACGGCCTGAATGTCCTCCACCGAGACGTGGTAGCGGCCCTGCAGGAGAGCGCGCGCCTTGCCGGCGAGAATCAGGTAGATGCTCGCGCGCGGGCCGGCGCCGTAGGTCAGCCACTTCTTCACGAAGTCGGGGGCCTCGGCGTCCTTCGGGCGGGTGGCGCGCACCAGACGCGCCGCGTAGTGGAAGATGTGATCCGCCACCGGCACCCGCTGGACCAGATCCTGAAGCGCCAGAATCTCGGCCTTGGAGAGAACCTTGCTGAGGCCGGTTTTGTGCACGCCGGAGATCCGCTTCATGATCTCGATTTCATCGGCGAGGTCCGGGTAGCCCACGAAGATATTGAAGAAGAAGCGGTCCAGCTGGGCTTCGGGCAGAGGATACGTCCCTTCCTGCTCGATCGGGTTCTGCGTCGCCAGCACAAAGAAGGGCGCTTCCAGGGGGAAGGTCTCTCC
>CAYRKB010000047.1:0-27836 GCA_964424705.1 uncultured Victivallales bacterium | reverse complement strand
CGGGATCGAGCAGATCGCTGTCCACCGGGGCGGACAGGACCAGCGCCCGCATGCCGGAGGCAAAAACGAGCGGATTCATGTTCTCGAAGGCGCGGTAGACGCGGCCGTTGGCAAAGGCCACCGGCACAGGCCCGCAGGTGTAGTTTGGGGCTGTCGTCCCGTTGCCGCCGGCGACCAGCGTGACCGGCGCTGTCCAGGTATGACCGTTGTCGGTGCTGGAGGCGATGGCGATCGATTCGAACCGGGCGGACGCTCCCATGCGGTAGAGGGTGTTCGAGACGGAAAAGAACGAGGGCCAGAAGAAGCCGGTACCCTGTGTGTGCGCGGTCCAGGTCTGGCCCTTATCCGTGGAGCGGGCCAGCACGCTGGCATTATACATGCCGTTGGCGTTGGCGGGCGCTCCGCTGCCGAAGAGATCGTAGCTGACCAGGTACTCGCCGTTGGTCAGGATGATGAGCGCGGGCGAGCCCAGGTAGACGCCCGAGGACGCCGGGCTGAACGCCACCTGACTGACCCAGGGCGGGGTTGCCGCCTGGTCGTTCAGGTTCGAATAGCTTCCCGGAATCGCGTGGCGCCGTTCCAGGTAAAGCCCGACCGCCTTGCGCTCGGCGTCCGCAAGTGTCCGGTTGAAAATGATCGCCTCCGTGAGGACGCCTTGAAAATGGCCTTCCGTGCCTTGCGGGTTGAAGCGCTTGCCGATGTAGAGCGGGTCCGTGTTTCCGAGGTAAGCCTTGGCAACATCGACCCTGATGGCGGTCTGCACGCCGTTTGTATGGGTCGTGATGCGTCCGTACGCGCCGAACTCACGATCGAATAAACCTTCGCGAATGCCCCATCCGGAGGTATAGGGCACGCCCGCGTTCCAGGTGCCCGCCACGCCCATGACGGGGATCGTCTAAGGGACACTCAGTTTGAGTGGCAGAACATTGCTCGGTCAAGGAGGATCATGGAATTCACAACATTTGAGCCGGTATCAATCAAGACACATCCAGAACTTGGCGAGAAATGGGTGCATGCACGGATAGCGGAGAATCCTGCCATGTTGGGACTCGGAGATGTCGTGTTGAAGGACAAAGAACGGCCTCAACCGAGAGCGGGCCGCCTGGACCTACTCCTGCAGGAGGCCGAGTCCAATAGGCGATATGAGGTGGAGGTACAACTTGGCCCGACCGACGAAAGCCACATCGTTCGGACCATCGAGTATTGGGACATCGAGCGACGGCGGTTTCCCCAGTACGAGCACACAGCCGTAATTGTCGCGGAAGACATCACCAGTCGCTTTCTGAACGTGATCAGCTTGTTCAATGGAATGATACCGCTCGTTGCCATTCAGATGAAGGCGCTCAAGGTGGGCAACAGCATTGGACTGGTCTTCAGCACGGTAGTGGATCAACTGCCCCTCGGGCTTGTGGACGAGGATGAGGAGGTGCAGGAGACAACGGACCGTGCCTATTGGGAACAGCGGGGATCGAAGAAGACGGTGGCGATAGCCGATGAACTACGCGAGCTTGCCCGTGCTCACGACAAGTCTCTGGAGCTCAAGTACAACAAGTTCTACATCGGCCTGGCAAAAGGTGGACAGCCCCGCAACTTCGTCATCTTCCGTCCGAAGAAAGATTTCCTGCGCTTCGAAGCCCGGCTCAAGAGTACACCTGAAACGCAGCAATTCTTGGAGGCTGCCGATCTCGATGTAATGGATTACGACAGCAGGTGGGGCCGCTACCGCATTCGTCTGCAACCCGGTGACGTCGAGAAATACCGAAAGGTTCTGATTGATGTCATCTCTCGTGCCTTTGCGGAAAGCAACAAGGAGTAGGTATTCTCGTAGCCCCAGCCATGAAGTCCCTTGAGAAAACACTTCGCAACGAACTGGCCCGGACGGTGCTGGCCGCCAGAAAGTTGGCCGAGGAAGCCGCTGGCAAGGCGCTGCATGCTCTCGGAGTCAATGAATCGGACGCGCCGGGACATCTGGACAACAACGGGCGCCGCCTCCGTATTCGTCTGCGAGCCCAGGCAAGACAACTTGGCGACCGAGATGACCGGCAAAAGCAGGGCTGCTACGAGATCCGACACCTGATCGAAAAGATAGCCTACGACCACTGGCACCGCCTGCTGTTTGCCCGGTTCCTGGCCGAGAACGACCTCCTGATCTCGCCCGACCACGGTGTCGGTATCAGCCTGGACTACTGCGGGGATCTGGCGCCGGAAATGGGCCTTCGCGATGGGTGGGAAGTCGCTGCCAGCTTCGCTGCTAGGATGCTTCCTCAGATCTTTCGGGCCGACGATCCTGTCGGCAACGTGGTGTTCGCCCCGGAGGACCGGGTCTCGCTACGCAAACTCGTGACAAACCTGCCACGCGATGTCTTCCTCGCCGATGACTCTCTTGGGTGGGTCTATCAGTTCTGGCAGGCCCAGCGGAAGGACGAGGTCAACAAGTCAGGTGACAAGATCGGCGCGGACGAGATCGCGCCGGTAACCCAGTTGTTCACCGAGGATTATATGGTGCTGTTCCTTCTGCATAACACGCTCGGAGCGTGGTGGGCCGCAAGGCAACTCGACCAAACGTTTTTCCGCAATCCCCTCGCCAACGAGGAAGAGGTGAGGGAAGTTATCGCTCTACCTGGTGTGAACTGGGAATATCTCCGTTTCATTCGCGACGATGGCACTGACCATTCGCCTCCGCCGAATTCCGCTCATTGGCGACCGGCATCCGGGAATTTCGATGGTTGGCCCAAAACGGCAAAGGAGTTGCGCCTGCTTGATCCGTCCATGGGCAGCGGCCATTTCGTGGCGGCGGAATTGCCGATCCTCGTCGCAATGCGGATGGCGGAGGAAGGGCTGTCGATAGCCGATGCCGTTGCGACTGTGGTGCGGGACAACCTGTTCGGGCTGGAAATTGACCCGCGCTGCACGCAGATCGCGGCGTTCAACGTCGCGTTGGCTGCGTGGAAACTGATCGGCGAGTTCCGGCAACTGCCACCGTTCAATTTGGCGTGCTGCGGTCTCGGTATCAACGCTCGCCAAGAGGAGTGGTTGAAATTGGCCGGGGACAACACCCGCCTGCGCGGCGGCATTGGGCAACTCTTCGACCTATTCCAGAAGGCGCCGATACTAGTGAGCCTGATCAACCCGCGTCATGTGACCGGCGATCTGCTCATGGCGGAGTTTCACGAACTCCAGCCGCTGCTAGAACAGGCGCTTTCTCGCGAAGAGACCAAACGCGATGAAACCCTCGCTGAAATGGGCGTGACCGCCCGCGGCCTGGTGCATGCCGCTGAAATCCTCGCCGGCAAGTTCACGCTCGTCGCCACCAATGTGCCTTACCTCGGCACTAAGAAGCAGGACGATATGCTCAAGGGGTATTGCGAGCGCATCCATCCCGACGCCAAGTCAGACCTTGCGACTTGTTTTATTGAACGCAGTCTGGATTTCTGTGCTGAAGGATGCAGCACGACACTGGTCACACCTCATAACTGGCTATTCCTCGGCGCTTACAAGGCACTTCGTCAACGGCTGCTGGCAGACGTGCAGTTGAATGCAGTGGCGCGACTAGGCCCGCGTGCTTTTGAAACCATTAGTGGCGAAGTGGTCAATGTCGCCTTGCTCGCGCTCACGTGCGGAAGGCCCAGCAAAGGCCATTCGTTTATGGGGCTTGACGTCTCAGAGCAATACGACGCCTCAGCAAAAGCCAAGGCTTTGTGCGAAGAACTGCCGATTCCCTTCGATCAGCCAGGTCAGTCGAAAAATCCTGATGCCAGGATTACGTTGGAGAATCCAAGTGCCATCGCTTTGCTCAGCGTAGTTGCTACGGATCATCAGGGGCTTTCTACCGGCGATAATCCCCGGTTCCGTCGAAGCTGTTGGGAAGTTCCAATGCTTGGTGATCTTTGGGAAGCCGAACAATCATCAGTTGAGAATCACAATCTCTATGCGGGACGTTCTGGAATCGTCATGTGGTCGACGTTAGCCAAGTTTTCCACCTTCTGTCGTCCACACCGTGGTAATGAGGCGTGGGGACGCTTCGGTGTTGCGATTGCGCAAATGGGGAAGCTGCCTGCCACACTATTCAATGGGCAGAAATTTGATACCAACACGGCAGTGCTGGTGCCCACCAATTCTTCGATGTTGCCAGCACTGTGGTCTTTCTGTTCTTCATCCGAGTTTCATTTAGCAGTGCGAGTGATCGATCAGGCAATAAAAGTCACTAACACCACTTTTGGCAAAGTCCCTTTCGACTTGGCGCGCTGGGAGAAGGTTGCGGTGGAGAAATATCCGCACGGATTGCCGAAGCCGTTTTCCAGCGACCCGACGCAATGGTTGTTCAACGGCCTCCCTGCAGGCTCCGACCAGCCGCTGCAAGTGGCGGTGGCGCGGTTGCTGGGCTACCGCTGGCCGCGCCAGACCGGCTCGTCGTTCCCGGATTGCCCTGCACTCGATCTGGACGGGTTGGGGAAGTGTGCCGATGCGGACGGCATCGTCTGCCTCAACGCCATCAAGGGGGAGCAGTCTGCCGCCGAGCGGTTACGAGCATTGCTGGCCGCCTCGTTCGGTCGGGACTGGAGCGCCACCAAACAGGCTGAACTGCTTGCGCAGGCGGAATACGCCGGCAAAACGCTGGAGGACTGGCTGCGGAACGGGTTCTTCGAACAGCACTGCCAACTGTTCCTCCAGCGCCCGTTCATCTGGCAGATTTGGGACGGATTACGCGACGGGTTCAGTGCGCTGGTGAACTATCACAAACTCGACCGGCGGACATTGGAGAAACTCATCTACACCTACCTCGGCGACTGGATTGCCCGCCAGAAGGCCGCCGTCGCCGCCAGCGAGGAAGGCAGCGATGCCAAGCTCGCTGCCGCTCAGGGACTCAAGGCCGCCCTCGAACAGATTCTCGAAGGCGAGTCCCCCTGTGATATCTTCGTCCGCTGGAAGCCGCTGGAGAAGCAACCCATTGGCTGGGACCCGGACTTGAACGATGGAGTGCGACTGAACATCCGTCCGTTCCTGTCGGTCCCTGACGTAGGCAAGAAAGGTGCCGGGATCCTGCGCTGGAAGCCGAACATCAAGTGGGGGAAGGATCGCGGCACGGATGGAGCCAGCGGCCCGTGGTTCAAGGTTTTCAAGGGCGACCGAATCAACGATCATCACTTGATGCTGTCGGAGAAGAGGAAGGTCCGGGAGGGTTGAGGGCGCGTGGTGAATGGTAATTATCTTGAATGGCAAATTGTGGGAACAGCAAATCGTCCTATTCGAGGGGCGGCCGTAGTCCACGCACTTTGTACCTGCGGACAAACAAGCGACAGCAATGCGTAACGCTCGATTCCAGTCTGATGCAAATGCTCCAGCCGTGGTTGACCTGCTACGGTCGAGGGACGTCGTTGTCTTTGTCGGGGCGGGGCCATCAACAGGACCGCGGCCGTATCAGGACTCCTATCCATCTTGGACGGATCTTGTGCAGGATATCTGTTGCCACTGCACGGGCAGCCTCCCGCATCCGAATGAGTGGGAAGGATGGAGGCAGCCCCGGCAATTGCAGCTTCTGGCCCAGCAAGCATTCGACCGAGACCGCGCCAAGTACAAGGAGACACTGGATGCCATCTTCTCCCGCCCCGTCATGGCCGTGCGGCTTGTCTATGCCCACTTGATGCGTATGAAGTTGAAGAGCTACGTGACGACAAATTTCGACCCCTTCTTGAAGATAGCACAGCAACTCCACCACCCGGATATGGACCTGCACGTGTATCCTCGGAGGTTCAAAGCCTCCGAAGTGTCCCGCGGGGGGGTGTTCTACATCCATGGGTTGGGCGCACCAGATCATCAGATCGCGCCAGAAGACATTGTCCTCAAGAATCAAGACTTTGACGATGCATATGGCGACGAGCGAGGCGACTTGCCGAGGTTCTGGCAGACCATGTTGCGCGAGAACAGCGTGATATTCCTCGGTTCAACACTCTCTGATCCGTATACGCAATCCGCCCTCGAGAACTACAGGCACACGGCGGAGTTCATGGCGCAACGCTATCGGCTGGATCTGCCCAGAAGTTATGCGCTGTTACCTGTAGGCGAATGCGTTAGCGCACCTGGCGCGCCAGTTGACAGCGCTTCCGTGACCGAGTCACAAGCTGGTGCCCAATCGCAGGCAATGCGCAGTTTGGGCATAACTCCTGTTCTGTACGACATGCGGGATTCGGCATATAGCGGCCTGGCGGAGGTGCTTGACGATGTGGCACCGTTGTCGCCGTCCAGACTTGGCGGGAGCCCGTGGACGCGAACAGATGAGGTTATCACATGAGCTTTTTCGACATGATGGCCGAGATCGATGCGGTGATTGCAGAGGGGGCCTCCTGCTCCGCTGCGAAGAAACTCAAGATCCTCATTGCCCGCGAACCCAAGTTGGGCGCATATGCAGCGTCCAAACTCGAAGGCTCTGACTGGCTTCCGTTGCTGACGCAGCCCAGTCCTCTCGGCCTGACGGCATTCGCCTGTATGCTGACTGCAGAAGGCGTGGCCATGTACTTGTTTCGTTGCGCTCAGTTATCCGGTGGCGCCTCGGAGGGGGGCATCTCTCATGCAATGGCCTGTCTCGCAGCGGATGCGAGTCCGAATGTTCGTGCACTGCTTGCAAGAACTGCTGCCCACCTTTCACCACAGTATTCCATACTGTGGGCTGAACGCGAGACCCAGTGCGTGAAAGAGCAGCGTGTGGTCGACGGCATGCTGGCGTTAGACCTTGGCTCGCTTATCAGTCATCTCGCAAAAGGAGGGGAGGTAGACTCCGCGCTGTCACTGGCGGCTGCACTGCTTGGCGTACTTCCGGGTCCAGAGGTGGATCGCAAGCGCGACGCAGACGCCACGGAGGGGGCAAATGCGTTCCTGTCCCCCGAACCGGCATTTCGAATATCGAAGTACGAATATGACGAGGTTTTGCAGAAGAACATCCGGGACCTTGCCAAATTGGCGCCGGAGAGGACCTTCGAACTGCTGTCCGACCTGGTCGAGAAGACGATGGTATTCGGGTTGCGTGAGCCTGCGAAGGAGAAGCCCAATGATTTATCGTTGATCCGTCGGCCGGCGATCGAGGATCATGGGCAGAATCAGGATCACGGCGTTGAGCACCAACTGATCAACACGTGGCGGGATACGGCTGAGGGGATGGCGCAGCGGCAGCCGGAGCGGCTTGAGGACCTCGTGCGGCGGATCGAGGAGCGGGAGTGGAACCTATTTCGCCGTTTGGCGCTGTACTTGTTACGTGTGACAGACAACGCACCAATCGCACTCGTGGAGGCGCGCCTTGCCAAGCGAGAGTACCTCCGGAACTTCGGCGTTCACCACGAGTTCTGGAACCTGCTTCATGACCACTTTGGTCAGATCTCACCAGAGGGGCAGGCACTTGTGCTGAACTCCATCGCAGAGGGGATTGATCGGGATGATGTGAGCGATCTTTCGCAGACCGACAAGGAGCGGTACCGCCGACACGACGAATATCGTTGGTTGCTTGCGGTCGAGCCTTATCTTGAGGGGCAATGGGTAGAGCGGCTTGAGACGCTGCGCAATGAATTCGGGGTGCCCTCGATGCCGCCCGATTTCCTGGCCTGGTCGGGCGGCGGCAAGTTTGTGACCCCCAAGAGTCCGCTAACGCAGGAGCAGATCGCCGCGATGCCCGTCGACGATCTGATCCATTGGCTTAAGGCGTGGCAACCGACAGGGGATTGGACAGCACCGACGCCGGACGCGCTTGGGTCGCAACTGTCGGCGCTTGTACAGAGTGCGCCCGAGAAATGGGCGGGCGATCTGGCGAGATTTCAGGATGCAGAACTGGACCCTACCTACCAGCGCTGCCTGGTTGCAGGGTTCACGAAATTGCAGGAAGCCGGAAAGGCGTTCCCGTGGCCGTCGGTATTGGCGTTCTGTCAGTGGCTGGTTGACCAGCCGCTGGAGATTCCCGGCCGTGTTCTGCCGCAGCGATTGGTGGCTAGGTTTGAGGCGGATCGCGACCGGCGTTCGACGCGATTGGAGATTGCGCGGCTCCTGGGCAAGGCGTTTCAGCCCAAGGAAGGCTCTCCACCTTCGCTCGACTTGCGTGAGTCGTACTGGGCGGTTATCGCTGTCTTGGTCGACGACACTAACCCAACACGTGACGACGAGGATCAAAGGGGGCAACGTGGTGTGTTCGATGCCCTGACTACTTCGCTGAATACGGTGCGCGGCGTCGCGTTGCACGACGCCATGGAATACGCGATGTGGATATACCGGCAAATCGAATCCGGCGTGAAGGAGGTTGAGGGACGCAACCCCAACTGGACGGATATGCCGGAGGTGCGCGAGGTTCTGGAGTCGCGCTTCGACATGGAGCGTGGTTTCGGCTGGAGTACGACCGATCGGGCGGTTCTTGGGCAATGGTTGCCCCAGATCGTCCATGTCGACCCCAAATGGGTGGCGACGCATATCCCTGACCTGTTCCCCGAGTCGGCTGGACTGCAACCGCAACGTGACGCCTTCTGGGGTGCGTACCTGTGTTACTCCCGGCTCTACGGCAATGTCTATGAGGTACTGCGTGCGCAGTATCTTGATGCGGTTCGGGCGCTTGCGCAGGGAGCGGATGAGACGAATGGGGACAAGCCCGAGGTGAGATTGGCTCAACATGTCATGATGCTCTGCATGTGGGGCACAGATGATCTCCAACCCGGTGGACTGGTAGACACCTTCTTCCAGTCGGCGAAACCCTCGCTGGCTGGCGAAGCACTGAGTTTCCTGGAACAGCTTCTCGACACCAAGGACCCGATTCCAGACGATGTCATTGAACGGATCCGCAGCCTTTGGGAGTGGCGTGTCAAGTCCGCTGGCGGAATTGAGAAAATGACGGAGCCCGAACTTGCCGCATTCTGCCTATGGTTCACCAGCAGCCGTCTCGACTTGCAGTGGTCGCTTCGCTACCTTCCTGCCGCCATCGGACGTGGCGGGAAGCGGTGGGCGGAAGACCGGATCTTGCGACGGCTTTTCGATAGCTTCGACGAGTTTCCGAAGGAGTCGCTCGATTGCCTGCGCTTGATGGTGGAACGTGCGCAGGACAACTGGTTCTTCATGCCTTCGAAGGACAGGCCTACTTGGCAGATACTAGACAAAGGCCTATCGCATAGCGCCCCAACCATCCGCGACGCTGCCGAATCCATCACACACCTTCTCGGTTCCAAAGGACACCTCGGCTACCGGGAACTGCTGCAAAGCCACTGGCAGAGGTCTGTCGGCGACACAGTACAGGCTACGGATGGTCCATCGTGAACGGCGGGAAAGGAACGGTATAACCATGGCGGCGCCCAGGAAGAAAAGGACAACGGTCATCGCGGCCAAACCGTACCCGGCCGGGGCGACCCCGGCTTCCTTGGTGAAGGAAACGTCCGACGATACTGTGGGGCAGGAACTGGCACAACGGGTACGCGCGGCGGGAGCGTATACGGTGGGCGATCAGACTCCTCCCGCCGCTATCCTATGGCCGGATGGCGAGAAACGATGGGTTGGCGTTCTCCCCGAACTGAAGGCATTGATTCCAGAGCTCTATTCGCTTGGCGCCATCGCTGCCGATGAGCGAACCGGACCTGCGATTTGGTTGCGTTGCATCGAAGCCCGGACCACGGAACCGGCGCCGTTGGGCCGGACGCCCATCTTTTACCTGCCGGGCGTGAGCCGGCAGGAACTCCGTGCCGTGGAAGAATGCCCAAGTGAGATCGAACCATTGGTCGAACTTCAATTCCGTGGGACCGTATGGTCCCATCCGAACGGTCGAGACTGGACGCCTTTCGCCTTCCTGACGTCTGCGCACGGAGGCTTGGGCCTGGAGATCACGGGTGATCCTGACACGGCGGAGGCCCTCGATCGGTCGCTGGCGGTGCTGCTCAAAGAGCGGTTCGCCTACCTGACTGGCGAGAAACTCGACGCCCAGTTCCTCAACATGCTGCTGGCTCCCGACCTGCCCGTGGAAATTCTGCGCTGGATGAACGATCCGGCGGCGGCACGAAAACGTAAAACTGACTCGGAATGGCAGGCGTTCTGCGCCCAGTGTGGCGCCGATTACCGTCTGCATCCCGAGAAGGACGGCGAACTCCACGCGGCAGAGTTGCTGGGAAACCGCGTTGGAGAGTGGGGCAAGATCTGGAAGCGCTTTGCCGAGGCGCCGAACCGGTATCCCGGCGTGGTTACGTTACTTGAACGAGCGGCGCCCGCCACCGATGGCATGCTGGCACTGGACCGGGAGTTCTGGCCGACCAACAACGCCGGGGATGAGGCGGCGCTGGCCAAGGCACTCGTGGGGCTCAAGGACAAACATGCCGGGGAAGCGGCGAAAATCATTCTGGAACTGGAGCGGATTCACGGTTGCCGACGCCGATGGATCTGGCGCGAGGTGGGTCGGGCGCCACTGGCGGTGGCGATGGAACACCTGGGGCTCTTGGCGACACTGGCCCAAAAGGCACTGGCTGCCGCCGACGCGGCTGGCATGGCGGACCAATACGTGCAGTCCGGGTGGGAGACGGACGCGGCAGCCATGGCGGCCCTAGCGGTCGCGAACACGCCCGAGACGGACGACGCTGTGGCTATGGCCGTGAGGGCGTTGTACCTGCCTTGGCTGGATGCGTCCGCGAGAAACCTACAGCATTTTGCCGCGCTGACGCCGGCAAGCTTGAAGCCGCGGCTGGCGCCGGTTGATGTAACGGATGGCCGGATACTTCTTTTCGTGGACGGACTTCGCTTCGATCTGGCACACCGGCTGGCACAGTATCTGAAACCAATGGGGATTCAGCCCCAGGTGGAGTGGGATTGGGCGGCGTTCCCAACCGTGACTCCGACCTGCAAGACTGCCGTCTCGCCCATGGCTTCCACGCTGAGCGGCGGCGGACCGGAGGAGGAGTTTGCACCGAATATCACCGCGACCGGGCAACGGTGGACCTCAGACCGGTTCCACGCATTTCTTAAGGCGCAAGGCATCCAGAACCTGCAGGGGCGGGACTGCGGCCAAACATCGGGCCGCGCCTGGACAGAAGTCGGCTCTGTGGACAGCCGTGGTCACAACGAGGGTGTCAAAACGGCCAAGACGCTGGAGCAGGAGGTCCGTGACATCGCAAGTCGAATCCAGGAGTTGCTTGACGCAGGTTGGCGGGAGATTGTTGTTGTGACCGATCACGGTTGGTTGCTGGTGCCCGGTACACTGCCCAAGGTCAATCTGTCGCATTTCGTGGTCGAGCACCGCTGGGGGCGGTGTGCTGCAGTGAAGACGATGGGCTCTACGGAACTCCCCACCTTGCCTTGGTACTGGAATCCAGCTGTGACCATGGCAACGCCACCGGGGGCCGGATGTTTCCGTGCCGGTTTGGAGTTTGCGCAGTTGGTGCTTTCGGTCAAGCAGGTCTTGCTGGAGGGGCTTTCGGTCCAGGAGCTCGTTGTCCCCCGGCTTACTATCCGTGCGGGCGTGACAGCGACTGGCCAGGCGAAGATTTCGGCAGTGAAGTGGGTCGGCCTGCGGTGCCGCGTCTCGGTTCAGAACTCCGTCATGGGCATGAAGGTCGATGTCCGTGGGCGCCCGGCCGACGCCAAGTCCTCGAAGATTGAAGGCGGGCAACCGCGTGAGATTGGATCGGATGGCACTGTGTCGCTCCCGGTCGGGGACGACCGTGAGATCGGTAACGCTGCCGTTGTCGTACTGCTCGGCCCGGACGGCACGCCAGCACATACTGTCCCGACCGTAATCGGAGAAAACGCATGAAGATCGAAATGGATGCTCTGGATCGAATCGCAACCGAAGCCTTCGAGGGCGTCGTTGTCCGCAAGGACTTGGTACGTCGGTTCAAGGGGCAATACCCAGTGCCGACCTATGTGGCTGAGTTCGTCCTTGGCCGCTACTGCTCCTCCGTGGATGAGAAGGACATTCAGGAGGGGCTCCAGATCGTCGAACGGCAACTGGGCGAGAAGACCGTGCGTGCTGGCGAGCAGGAGTTGTTCAAGGCACGGGCCAAGGAACTCGGACAGGTCAGGGTCATTGATATCATTACCGCTCGTCTGGATGCCGCGACGGACTCGTTTGTGGCGACCTTGCCGAGCCTGCAACTCAACACTGTCCGCATTGCCCCTGAGATCGTCCGCGCAAATGAGCGCATGCTGACCGGTGGCTTCTACGCCGAGATCGAATTGACCTACGACCCGACGATCGCCCAGGAAAGCAAAGGGCGCCCGTTCGGTATTGCATCGCTGCGGGAGATCCAGATTTCCAAGCGCGACGTGTTGGATACGCTTGGCCGCGGCAGGGAGATGTTCAGTCTCGAAGAGTGGAAGCGTTTCCTCCTGCGCAGTTGCGGCCTGGAACCCGAGAAGATGAGCGCCCGGGCGTGCGACATCGTACTCCTGCGCATGGTGCCTTTTGTTGAGCGCAACTACAACATGGTCGAACTCGGGCCCCGCGGAACCGGGAAGAGCCACCTCTACCAGCAGGTCTCGCCATACGCTCACCTGGTTTCGGGCGGCAAGACGACGGTCGCCAAGATGTTCGTTAACAATGCCAACGGGCAACGGGGCCTTGTGTGCCTTTACGATGTGGTGTGTTTCGATGAGATTTCGGGCGTCTCCTTCGACCAGAAGGACGGCGTCAACATCATGAAGGGGTACATGGAGTCCGGAGAATTCAGCCGCGGCAAGGAGAGTATCCGGGCCGACGGCAGCATTGTCATGGTGGGCAACTTCGATGTGGACGTCCAACATCAGCAACGGATTGGCCATCTGTTCGGCCCGTTGCCGCCTGAGATGCGCGAGGACACGGCGTTCATGGATCGCCTGCATGCCTATGTGCCGGGATGGGACGTGCCGAAGATCAGCCGGGAGATTCTGACGGACAGGTTTGGCTTGGTGAGTGATTTCCTGTCCGAGTGTTTCAACCAGTTGCGGCGTCAGAGTCGGGTGAACCTCCTCCAAGGACGGGTCCAATTTGGTGGGGCCTTGAGCGGGCGGGATGTCAACGCCGTGCAGAAGACCATCAGCGGGTTGCTCAAACTACTATACCCGAGCCCAGCCACACCGGTACCTGATGAGGCCATGGAGTGGGCCGTGCGCCTGGCGCTTGAATCTCGCCGCCGCGTGAAGGAACAGCAGAAACGGATTGGCGCCGCCGAGTTCCGGAACACACATTTCAGTTATCAACTGGGATTGGACGGTGTGGAACGATTCGTGTCCACGCCGGAACTGCAGCGCGAGGACAGCATTGGAGCCGATCCCTTGCCGCCGGGGCAGGTTTGGGCCATATCGCCCGGCGGGCTGGATGAGAATCCATCGCTTTACCGAATTGAAACGGTGGAGGGGCCGGGATCGGGCATCAAGATCCTGAACCAACCAGCACCGGGCCCCTTCAAAGAGAGCGTCCGTTGTGCGGAACAGAACCTCTACGGTCGGGCGAAGCAGTTGGCAGGCGACCGGGACCCGCGTGAGCACGAATTCTCGATACAGTTACGCGCCTTTGACGCTGCCCGCACAGGTTCGGCGCTGGGTGTCGGCGTTCTTCTGTCGTTATGCTGTTCCCTGTTGCAGAAGAGCCTCAAGGCCGGTCTGGTGGTCGTTGGCGGCCTGAACCTGGGCGGGTCGGTTGACCCGGTCTACAACGCCGTGTCGGTAGCAGAACTGGCGATCGACAAAGGCGCCACGGCCCTTCTGATGCCCGTATCCGCCCGTAAGCAGTTGCTCGATCTGCCCGATGACTTGGCGACAAAGATCGACATCCAGTTCTACGCCGATGCCCGCGAGGCATTACTCAAGGCGCTTATTGACTGAGCAGTCCTATGTTGTGGAGCCGGAGGGGAAACGACCCGGTCGTGTCTGCTTTGACGATTGACGGGGAAGAGGGAATGACAAGAGGAACCATAGCGCACCGTCTTCTGTCTGATCCCCACCACCGCCTGCTTGCTGATCTCATTCGACGCCAGCATTTAGTCGACGGCAACGATACTGTTGCCCGCGCATTCGCCAAGTCGTGTTGGGTCTCATCCCTGATGGGAGGAACGGTTCTGATTCGACAGGGAGACGCAAATAATGACCTGTTCTTGATACTGAGCGGACGCGTACGCATCCTGGTCAACGACCGCGAAGTGGCCACACGATGCTCCGATCAGCATATCGGCGAGATGGCACTTGTTGACCCAGCATCAAGACGCACGGCTACCGTTGTCGCAATCGAGCCAACTGTTCTAGCCAAGATCTCCGAGCCAACCTTTGTGCGTGTCGCTAACGCCCACCCGTTCCTCTGGCGGTCTATCGCGGTTGAACTTGTCCGCAGGCTGGATGAACGGCGCAAGTTCCATAGAACGCCAAACACTCGCCCCATCATCTTCATTGGGTCTTCACGTGAGAGCCTCCATATTGCAGAGGCGCTCGCTACGCAAATCCCAGCAAGAGTCGCCTCAGTGCGACTTTGGTCCGAAGGCGTCTTCGGTGCTTCGCACTTCCCGATTGAGGACCTGACGTCACTGCTTCAGTGTTCAGACTATGCCGTGCTCGTTGCTGCACCCGACGACCGGGTGAAGAGTCGGGGGAAGAGCACTCAGGCCCCGCGGGACAACGTAGTGTTTGAGCTCGGACTATTCATGGGGGCGTTGTCGCGCCAGAGAACCTTTATACTGTTTCCGCGCGGTGTTGACGTTAAGATTCCAACGGATCTGCTTGGCATAAACACCGTCGCATACGACCCGGCGGCTTCAACCGCAAAGAGAGGCGTCCGACCTGCCGCTTCCGAGATCATTGCTGTCGTGCGAAACCATGGCCCAAAGTAGGATGCTATGAGCCTCACAGATGAACTAACGCAGGAAGTAGGGAAGATATTCCGCAGTGCATGGTCGGAGCGAGACGGCCGAGTAGTTCCCGAAGCGAAGGACGTGGCCTTTGCTAACGAGGCTGTGAAGCTCGACAATGCGACGGTGCTCTACGCGGACATGTCTGGCTCCACCGCTCTTGTCGATAGTCAGGAATGGCAGTTCGCCGCGGAGATCTACAAGACGTTCTTGTACTGCGCCGCTCGCATCATCAGTAACGAAGGCGGCACGATTACGGCGTATGATGGCGACCGTATCATGGCAGTGTATATCGGCGATGCTCCGAACACATCAGCGGCACGCACAGCTCTAAGGATCAACTCGTGCAGGCTGGACATCATCATGCCGCTAATGCGAAAGCAATACCCATCGACGACATACGAACTTAGGCATGTTGTTGGAATCGACCGCAGCCCATTGAGGGCGGCACGTACGGGTGCGCGGGGAGCGAATGACCTTGTCTGGATAGGAAGGGCGGCAAACTATGCGGCAAAGCTGTCATCCCTGCCAGCCACCTATGCATCCCGTATGACAAAGGATGTCTTTGACTGTCTGTCCAGCGAGGCCAAGCTTAGTAACGGCAATCCAATGTGGGAGGAAGCCACATGGAATGATATGGGGAACATGCGGATTTACCGTTCCAACTGGAAGTGGGCCCTCTGAGCGGAGGCACTCCCTCTGACTTGCCGTGTCAAAGCCTCGCGCATCCCGCACATCAACTCTCCATTCGCCCGGAAACCTCACACCATTGGACGAGCGGCGGCACACGGCGAGGGGGCTATGCCGCGTGCCCCTCCGACTCGTCGTCCCACCTCAGCCTCAGGATGCCCCCGCAGCCGGGGCAACGCACGTCCTTGCCAACAATCCAGCGGGGCACTTGCAGTCGGCCCCCACAGTGGGCGCAATCGAAAGCGAACTCTGGGGTCGCGACGATGAAGCGCGACTTGCATCGCGGACAGTCGATCCGTTTCCTTGGCTTCCGCAGGTCGTTCGTGGATTGCTCGTCGCAGAACGGGCAGAGCAGGACGATTGAGCCGCTGACGGCCGACGACGCAGGGACTGAATGCGCCACCTTCACGCGGCCACCTCCGATCCGTTCGCCTTGGGGAAGACGGGAAGAGAGCCGGACGGGGGAAGGGTCACAACCCACTTGTACCCCGGCTGCTCATCGTAGATGAAGTCCATGCCCCGGCTGATTGCCCCGTTCAGGCTGGCCGCCGCCTTGGCCAGCCCCTTGGCCGCCAACTTCTGGACTCCGCGCACCATCCACATACGGCAGCGGTGGACCTTCTCATCGACTTCTGTGGAGTAGAACGGCCGCCGCTTTCCCGTTATCGAATTGACATACCAATCGCGGTACTTGCGCAAGGCGGTCCGCTCCTCATTCAGGGCCGCCGCCATCTTCACGTCGCTCGCTTTCGTCGCCTTGATGCCTGCGTCAAGCATGGCCACCCGGTGGTCGAGATCGTGGACCACCCCGTAGTCGCAGGTGTCCCCTGTGTGCCGCGACAGCCTCACGCCCCAGAGCATCAGGAGGTCAGGATCGGAACCCGACTTGACCGTCCCTTCAAATGCGAGGTTGACGTCTTGCCCGTCCGCGTCCCCGTCGTCAGAGGGATCGATGTCCTCCTCCATCGGATCCTCATCCTCCCCCTCTTGGCTGGCCTGGGGCTCGTCCTCTACAGGCACACCGCGGCGAACAACGACCGGCCCCGTCGACGCCGCATCCTCGATGTCGTCCGGTTCCATCGACACTTCTTTGTTCATGAGCATCGCAACCACTGCTCGCATTTGCTTCGAATCTCGGACCATCGCTGTCCCTTCCCCGGGGACCGTGGTCGTCCAGTGTCCGT
This sequence comes from uncultured Victivallales bacterium, assembly GCA_964424705.1. Taxonomy (GTDB): domain Bacteria; phylum Verrucomicrobiota; class Kiritimatiellia; order UBA8416; family CAYRKB01; genus CAYRKB01. The sequence continues at coordinate 11,152 of CAYRKB010000047.1, read as the reverse complement.
TCCGGTACTCCACGATACATATGACCCGCTCTCCCTGGTGGAGGTTATGGCAATGGTGACCGCCTATGTTCGCCATGGCGTCGCGTTTCATCTTCTTCCGGTTCATGGGATTCGCTCCTGTTGTTGGCTTCTTGTCGGTCTCTGGTTTCGTCGTTGCCCTGATCAAGACAAAGCTCCGCCCTGGCCGCCAAAGCGGTCTATTTTCGGGAATCTTCGGGATCGGACGCGGGGGCTACGGGACTTGACCCGTCATGCCCCCGGCATCAAGGCGGGGACCTGCACGTCTTCATGCCGGCCGAATCGATGCTCATGTCCTTGTTCCCTTTGATCGTTGACGTTGCGGTTGCGTCTATGCCGCCGGCTGAACGGCGGCAGCGCCATTGGAATGCGTCTCGGGGGCTGACACGGACGGCAGGTGCCAGGCGGGGACGATGATGGCCGGCACCTCAGTCTTCTTCAGCCCTTCGGCGAGCATGTTCCTGACCAGCGCGGTCGCCTGCCTGCCAGCCAGCCCGCGCTGGACGATGGCCTCCGCCGCCTTGACGATCAGGTCCTTCTTCCGCCAGGGCATCATCCCCGATTTGAGGATCGGGGCGAGGCAGGTGAGGAAGGAGGGCGGGCAGCCGTATGGCACCAGCCTCGCCAAGTCCGCGCCGCCCAGTTCGGAAACCAGATAGGCGTCACGGAAGCGGCGCAGCTTGCCCGCCGAAATGTCGAGCTTGCCGCCCAGGATCTCAATGGCGGCGGTGGCAACGATGCCTTCGCCGCACTTGCGCGCCGCCCTCTCGACCAGCCGCCCAATGTCCACGGCGGCGGCTTCGGGATCGCCGGCCAGCAACTCGCATATGGCGAGGGCAGCCTCTTCGAGGGTCCTGTCCCGACGAAAGGCGCGCCACAGTGAACGGATCTTGCGGGCCCCTATCGGCACCAGCCTGGTCAGGGCGTCCGCCACTGCGAACAGGGCGGCGGCGCTGCCGCCCTCCGCCTCGACGATCTCGTCAACGATCTCGCCCACCATGTCGGGCGGGTTGGGCGTCCCGCAAGCCTTGCCGGCCTCGTCCTTCGGCAACATTTCCCGGATCCTGTCCGCCGCCATCAACATCGCCGTATTTGTATCGTTGTTCATAGGTTACTCCTTGTTGGTTGTTGTTCTGTTCTTGGCTTCTGGTCCGCCGCCGTCAGAAGGTGCGGATATGACAGGCCTCTCCGCGGCTGCCGGCCGCCAGAGCCTTGGCGAAGCAGGGGCCGACGGATATCCCTGTCAGCCCGAGGAGCATGTCCTCGGCTTCGGCTATGGCCTGCTCGACCAGCCGGGCCTTGCTTGCCCGGTCGAGGTTGGCGAAGCGGCCCTTGCCGCCGGCGATGTCCTCCAGGATCGTGCCGAGCAGGCACAGGACGTAGCGGACGGCGTCCTTGTTCTTGCCGAGCCGCGGCCTGATCCCTGTCCAGACGTTGACCAGGAAATTGGTGATCTTGTTGAACTCGTGCCCCTTCCCAAATCCAGCTTTCCCCGTTTTCATGTGGCTTACTCCTCTTGGTTGGCTTGAAACGCTTCGCCCCTCCGAGGTGGCGGGGCCTTCACTGCACACTGCGCAGGAACAGGACTCGTCCTATGGAAACACTGCAATGTCCGTACTTGAAGCTTCCGCAACTACTTGAAGAAGATCATGATATGAATCATGAAATGATGGGATGGCAACCAAGTGGTGATCTGCATCATCGGGTGCCATTAGGCGAAAGACGCGATATGTCGACATTGATACGTCACAACAGAAGTATTCCAACAAGCAGAATGATAAGTAATTATGAAAGTGCACGACGAATAGGCGGATTCCTGACGTAATAATGAGGCGAGATTCAGAAGACCTTACGTCGTGGAGAAAGCAATCGGAGGGGGGGTAGCGTTGCGGAGAAGCAGGAAGACATCTATGCGAGGAAGATGCCGATCCGAAGGTCCGTGCTGCTACCCGCGAGGCCGCTTTCCAAAGGTACCTTGAACTGATCCCTCAGGAACGAAAGGAGGTCTCGGGCGTCGCCCTTGGTGAGGACTTGTGCTGCCAGCGTCTGCTTGTGCCGGGCGAACCAAGTCGGATCGAAATCCAGGAGATTCTGGAGGTCGGGGGGCGGGTTCTTCGACGGCTTTCGTGGCGACACCTTCGGATGAGGGATGATGCCTTCCACGGCTTCCATGAACTTGCGGAATTGGAACGGGTCGATCCCGCTCTTTGTACTCAGGGTGCGCTGCATAGCGCGTTCGGTGAGGCTCTGGATCGAGACCAGCACGTTCCGCTTCCCGTCCCGGAACGCCAAGCCGCCAGCTCCGTCGGCAATGATGCGGTAGTAGAGGCGCCTCAGGTATCCGCCGAAGTCTCCGATGGCGAGCTTGCCGTGGATCATGGAGTCAATCCGCTTGATGGCCACCTCGCGCATCGTTGTCGGCGCAAGTCCATCGAGGAGCGCCTTGTCCTCCCCCGCCCCCCACAGCTTGTCGTTCTTTGCCGCCCCCGACGTGCGGAACGCCGCGAGGAACACGGTCATGGCAGCAGGGTCGCCGAGGCATGACTGGTTCTGGTGCGAGCGGAGCGATCGCCGGGCGTGATCCACGACGAGCTGGAGCGCATCGGGGAACCCCTTTCCGGGATCGGGCCAGGGCCATTTCGACATCCACTTCGCGACGCATGCCTCCACGTCGTCCTCTGGCGGAAGCGGCGGAAACCCCAGGGCGGCCAACTCGTCGTTGAGTCCGGCTCGCGCCTGATCGCAATGGTTGCAGAGATAGAGGCCGAGCTGAAAGTCCTTGGTGAACTTGGGGATGACAGACCCGTCCGCGTCGGAGATCAGGTTCAATGGCACCGACAGGCGAGCCGCCTCTAGCTTGGCAGCCTCGTCGAAAAGCGGGACCACCGACATCTCGTCGCCGTCATGGTCTGCGGCGAAGGGCGCCGCCGCGAGCGGGGGGATGCGCATCGCCTGCGTGTCGAAGTGGACGCGGGGATGGAAGGCCATGACGTTGTACTTGTGGAGGCTGGGTGCCCTGTTCACCAGCACCCATTCGGAGCGGAGCCGCTCGTCGATCTTCTCCCCGTACTCCTTAAGGAAGAGCTGGCGGGCCTGCGCATGCCCCGTTCCCAGGATGGTCGGCACACCATCCGTGCCACGGAGGATATCCTCGTAGAGCACCCGAACCGCGTCCCACGGCAGCGACACGCAGTCGACCGGGAGCTCCGGGTCCGGGACTATCACCATCCGCGCGGATCGCGTGAGCCTGCGGCACAGCCCCACACGCCGGATGATCCCCTGTTTCCCATTCATTTCGTCGATGAGCCGCCGGAGCAGGAGCCTGCACCGCTCCTGGACCTCCTCGTCCGAGACGGAATCCCCATCCTTTGCCCGCTTCCAGAGTGCGCGGACCAGCCCCATCAGGCATCGCGTCGTCTTGCTCTTCCCGCCCGGCAACGGAAGACGACGGTATCGCGGGTGCAGGACGGGAAGATAGCGGGACTCGAAGTGCAAGCCCCATCTCTTCACTCCGCGTTTCTGCACGTCGAAACAGAGCGTCTTCCCCAAGTCCAAGTATACGCGTCCGTCCTTGTCGAAGACCTCGTCGAAGAACGGCTCGGAGCAGAGCCTTCGGTATAGCGTGGCCAGGCGCATACGTTCCACGCCGTCCCCATCCGTTTCCTTCGCGTTGCACGCCAGGTCCACCTTGCACTTGACGGATGGATCGAAGAGGTCCTTGTCGCGCGCCCCCACGTGACCAGGGTCCCGCGGGCGAATCGTCGCCGTGGATTCGTCGCTCTTGAGGTCAAGGCCAACCGCCCGAAGCCATTCCACGAGAGGACGCTGGGGTCCGGGGCGTATCCTCCCCTTCCGATCCGGCTCACGGGAACGCTTGATGCACAGTTCCTTCAGGATAGCCTCCGCCCCGTGGGCCTGGAGCGCCATGATCTCCATCTCGCCGTATTTCTGCCCCACTCCCTTGGCCGGCTGCTCGGTGATCGAACTGAACACGCCAACATCCCCGCATACGTTGAACGCCTCGGCCGCATAGTGCGGCATCCGCAGGATGTGGTTCGTTCCCACGATGGCATGCACAACGGTAGAGTTCCCGGGAACCGTCACCTCCCTGTGGAGCCGCTTCGAATCCCCGGCCTTGGCCAAGACAGCGCTCATCCGCGCTTCCGGGGCGGGACCGATGTCGAGGCTGAAGTCGGGGAAGTCTTCGGCCAGGGCCTCCAGCAACTGTCCGTAGTTGCCACGGTTGATGATGCCAATCGGGTTGAACAGGATGTCCAGCCGCGATTCCCCGACATGCGGCATTTCCTTGTCGGGGACGATCTGGGAAACCACGCCCTTGTTGCCGTGCCGGTTGCAGAGCTTGTCGCCGACCTTCAGGGGGCGATCAATGCTGAGCGTGAAGTCGATCCGCCTAGAATAGCGCGCGGCACCGGGACAGTCCTCGGCCCAAAGCTCGGTCGTCGTGACGTTCGTGATCTCCCCGTCGCACGGGCACCGGACGTCCGCCCCCTTCCATTCGAAATTGAGGGGGAACAGCCCCCCGACACCACGCCCGGCGGCCGGCGCTTGGGCGGGCATCATCAGCCCCAGTTGGACCGGCGAGAAGCTGAAGGTGGCGAGCCGGTCCCCCTCCTTCACTTGTCCCCGATCGATGGGCGTGGCCGTGCAAAAGCAGGGCACGGGCACGCTGATGACCCGCTCCTCCACGAATCGCAACTTGTCTTCGGCGAACTTGGACACCACGACCGCATCCTCGAAGTTAAGCCCCTCCCAGAACATGAAGCCCACGCGAAGGTCGACGCCGACGTTCTCCTCGGCGAGTTCCGGCATACAGTCCCTCAGCCGCCGCTCGACCGATGTCCGCACCTTGGGCACCGACGCGCCATCGACCTTGACGGCACGGCCCATCATGCCGCAGGCCATGAGCACCCGGCGGCCATCGTCATGCTGGGCGAAGGGGACGAGCGCCGCCATGAGGCCGCACGCCCCGGGTTCCCCGAGTTGGAGCTGGCGTCCGTCGCCTATCGTTGTGCCCAGCGTCAGGTGCCGGGTCAGCCCGATCTTCTTCCCGTCGGGCGTGTGGAAAGGATCAAGGCCTTCCTCCGGCCGCCGCGCCTCCTTCCCCAGATTCTCGCTTTCATGCAATCTCCGGTAAGGCGTCTTCCCCGCTTCCCGCGGCGCGTCCCAGTCTGCCACGAGCGTCTTCACCTGGGCCTGTTGCCCCAGGATACCCCACTTGTTGTGGTCAGCTTCCAGCGGTGAAAAGAGGCGCTCTGGGTTGCGGACGGGGTCCAGAATCCATTCAAGATAAGAGGCCAGCATGCCGTATTCCTTGTCCGCCTTGCCCCCTGCCGAGGCTGCCGCCTCGTCTTCCCCGTCGTCGTCATCGTCGCCGAGTCGCCGCGTCCGGCCGTCGAGCAACACATGGTCAAGCCGCCGGTACTCCACCGCTCTGCCTTTTTCCGTATCCCATAGGCGCTGGACTGGCGCCGTGTAGCGAATGCCGTTCACCTCGAAGACGCCGTCCTTGCGGGGCGCGGGGACGAGCAGCGTGCGGTCCTTGCCGGCCACGCGAAAGCGCAACTCGGCCACCCACGACTCGCGATAGTGGTTCCGCCAAAGGTATGCGACCCGTCGTGGGGCATGCTCGCCCAGGAAACGAAGGCGATCCTTCGGTCGCAAGAGCTGCGACAGGTGGGGTGCCGATCCTTGCGGCATGTGGGCGAAGAACCGCGTAAACGCGTCCCGCTGCTGGAACACCCATGCGTTCAGTTCTGCTGGCGTTTCGATGGGCATACTGCTCGCTTTCGGTCCTCCCGATTCGGCAGGAAGAGTTCCTTGACGGACCATTTCTGTTTGACGACCCGCCAACGGGAGACCTCCTTGCCCGTGAACGTGGAACCCGGGAATCCCTCCGTGAGCCGCACGGCCACTTCCGGGTCGGTCAGGAATCCCCGTTCCTTGCTCTCCTCGTTCACGATGCGGTTCAATGCGTGGTACACGCGGGCATGGGCTACGCCTTGAACGCCGTGCTGGAGCAGAAACCCGACGGCGTGGAGCGCACCCCGCGGGTCGTAGAAGAACTGTCCCTGGATGTCGGAGGCGATGTTGACTTGCCTGTCCTCGTAGACAGACGCGATATGTCGTTCATCATGCCTGGCATCGATCATTTTCAAGACCTCCTCAGTCGTCAGTATCCGCAACTTGTCAATGTCACCCGTTTCAAGGTACGCGCGTTGCCAGCCAGCCGCATGGGTAAGCACGATCCTCCGCCGACTCACGAGTCCCCCCCAACGATTCGCACGCTCAGTGTCGCGGGGGCCGTAGCCCGCATCCAGGTGCGCGACGGACACGCCGTCGCCTTCGATCATCACGCGCCACTGGGCACGGGGGACGGATGATGCGAGACTGTAGGCGACCGCCTGCGGGGCCACCGAGTGCCGGACGTCGTATCCTTCCGTCGAGTCGCCGTGGAAGAAGTCGTTAGAATCCCACTTGTCCTGAGGGATGTCGCGGGAATCAGACGAGTCAACGGGCTCATCGTCGCGGATTCCTTCACGGTGGTCGTCATCGCCCAGTGCCCTCCTGAGACCGGCCGTGATTTCGATCGTCGCGGTTTTGATCTGCCCAGTCGACGGGCTAGGTCTCAATATCTGCGCCATCATGGACTCCTCGGCGCCATGGCGCCGTATGCGTTTGGCTTCCTCTTCTTTCCCAAGCACCTGACATAATCGTGTTCCAGGGGTGACAGCCAGATATTTAGACTCTTCTTTTGATGGTCATTCACCGCTCTCTTGAACTTGGTCAAGTTTCGGTACTTCCCCTTCAGTCTAGCCCTAAACTCCATTTCGTCCAAGTCCCCTGACACGGCATTCCTAAGCAACTCCTTTATTTCCTCGCGAGTCATGGCCGGTGTGGGGCCTAGGCTTCTCTTTCCTGTCCGCGTCGTTGGATTGGCCCTGGCCCCACCCTCCCTCCCTTTCCCTTGACTGATGGTTGGCGCCTCGCACCTCGGGAGGGAGGAGGGGAGCATGGATATCCATTGCAGGTCCACGTCGCTAACGAAACAGTTCCGGTCATTGATTCCAACGCCGAAGGTGTCCCGGCACTCTTCGAAAAGCATGTTCGGCTCAAGGCAAGAGATTCTAACAAGATCCTGAAGAAGCCCGATCAGGTTTGTGAGCCTCTTGCCTGAGTCAAGGAGCGACACTTCGTAACAGTCCGGGAAACGATTCGGCTCGACGAGAAGCCCGACAGGAATGGCCTTGGGATGATAATATCGTCCCGACACCTGGCTTGCCTCGTCGGCCAACAACGCCAACAGCCGCAGCGTATTCGCTTGGGTGTCTGTGGGGGAAGGACGTTCGCGCTTGCCGTTGCCCCCTTCATCGGCGGGAGACGATGAACTCGCGGCGCTTGCGTCCCGTGAAGGATGCCATTCCTCGCTATGATTCTCACCATCGCTATGATTCTCACCATCAGCAGAGATGAGCCCTTCGAACTTCTCATCGGCACTCTGCTTGTTACGCATCGCTTGCTCGGTGAAATCAGGGTCGCGATATGAGGCGATCAACATCTTGGAAAGTTTGGTGACCTTGGTGGCATCTTGCTCGCAGGACTCAACCTCTTGTTGCCCCGCCGACCATGGGCCGTTCGTCGTCCGCACGGTTTCGTCAAGAATGAGGTTGCCATCCAGATCGGCATGGCCGAGATCCTTCGCTATGGCTTCCGCTACGGTGCAGTAGTTCTTCAACCCGCGTATGTTCTCGGGCCAACCGTAGCAAAGGAGCCGCACGAGCCAGGTCACGGACACTCCCGTGAAGACCTCGGACTCGACCAGAGATTGGCCCAAGAGGGCGCAGATGTCGGCGGAATCTCTCTCCCGAAGAGTGGGCAGGACTATTCTGTAGGGGAACCGCGCCAGCAAGTCTGACCTGAGGCGATTCAGGGTCGCATTGGTCGTGGCGATGATCCTGACGCTGGCCTTCACGGTCGAGTCCGACCCGACTGGCTGGACCTCTCCTGATTGGAGGAAACGCAACAGCTTCACCTGATCCAGGATTGCACTCTCGCCGATCTCATCGAGGACTACCGTAGATCCATCGTGCTCCCTCAGTATCCCCTTTCGATTCTTCAGGGCTCCCGTGAACGTTCCCTTCAGGTGCCCAAACACCTCGCTTTGGAAGAGGTCCCCGCTGAGCCCCGCACAGTTCGCGCGACCCATCTTGCGGTTCCGCATCGCCTCGGAACTCTTGGCGTGGATCAGGTCCGGGAGGCTTTCCTTGCCGGTCCCCATCTCGCCCGTGATGAGAACCGGGATTCCGTCGTCCTTCGCAACGGATTCCCAATCTCCAAGCCATTTCCTGTCCGGGAGAAGGATGCGCATTTTGACCTTGCCATCGAGATGGTCTACCCATCGGGGGTTCGGCGGCAAGTCATCGCGATAACGCCAGCCCTTCTCGGCTGTGAGCTTGTGGGCAAGCATGGCGGAATCATCGGCGGATTCTTGGCCACACATGGATGCATCTCCTCCAAGGTGTTAAACGCACTGTTCCTAGCAGAAGCGGAATGGGAATGCACATACAAATTGCAGCGTGATCTGCAGCGCGGCCCCCGTAATTCGGGCGATGGCGGATCACCGTTGTTTAGGCTTGTACGGCCCCCTGAGTGCCTGGTCGCGTCACATGACTCGCCACCCATGGCGGGACACCACTGTGACCTCTCCCAGTCCTGGCGACTTGCTTGATTCGCTCCCACGTTCGCCCAAACTTTTCGGGCGCCCGGAGACTTCTGCACAGGTGCCCCAGGTCGTCGGCCTGTCCCCCTGATCCTGACCCCAACTGCCCCATACCGCAACCGCAGTCCCGAACCCGTGCCCCTTGGCTTGCGGGTGGCAATGACGCCGCCCCTCGACTGGGGAGGCGGGCATGCAACAAAATGGCAAGGCGACGGGCGCCAATCGGCACGCCGTCATCACGTTCTTGGACTTGTTCGGCGGCATCGGGGCGATGCGGCTCGGTTTTGAGGAGGCGTGCCGGGAATCGGGAATCGAGCCGCTCTGTGTCGGTTTCAGCGAAATAGACGGCCCGGCGACCAACGTCTACCTGAGGCATTTCCCGGGGACGCCCGTGCTCGGGGACGTCAAAACGCTGGCATCGGCGGGGCGGATCCCCGAATGCGACGTCATCCTGGCAGGCTTCCCCTGCCCCTCATATTCGAGCGCGGGCAGGAGACTGGGCTTCGCCGACGAGCGCGGAAAGCTGTTCTTCGCCCTCGCCAGGATCATAGGCAAAAGCAAGCCGAAGGCGTTTCTGTGTGAGAATGTCAAGGGGCTCGCGAGCCACAACCGAGGCCGGACCCTTGCCGCGATCCTCGACATCCTGCGGAACCAACTGGGCTTCGCCGTCCACCACGCCATCCTCAACTCCCGCGACTTCGGAGTCCCGCAGAACCGGCCCAGGGTCTACATCGCCGGATTCCGCGACGGCGGCGGGTACTTTCGGTTCCCCCACCCGACCAATTCCACGAAGCGCCTGAAAGATATCCTTGAGGCACAGCCCGTCTCAGCCCGCCACTACCTCTCCGAGCGGAGGCTAGAGTGCCTGCGCGCCCACAAGGCGCGGCACGAGGCCCGGGGCAACGGCTTCGGGTACAGCGTGATCGACCCCGACAACACGGTCGCCGGCACGCTCCTGTCCAGCAACTGGGGGCAGGAGAAGAACATCATCTCCGATGGCCGACTGAATGAGCTGCCGGCCCCGCATGGCCGAAAGTCGCCCGTCAACCACGAGCACATACGCAGGCTAACCGCGATCGAATGGGAACGCCTGCAGGGGCTTCCCGACGGGTTCACTGAAGGACAGGCTGACGGCTCCCGATACAAGCAACTGGGCAATGCCGTCACCGTGCCCGTGGTCAGGGCGATCTCGCGCAACCTGCTGGAGTCGTTGGGGCAGGCGGGACTGAAGGCGAGCCCGTCGATCCTCATCCTGGATTCTGCGGGCGCCGGAAACCCGGTTTCCATCCCGCTGACCTCCGTGGAGGGCTGCGCGGGCTGCGGGGGCCTCAGCGCGGGGCTCGAACGCGACGGCACGATCAAGGTCAGGGTGGCCTGCGAATTCGATCCCGCTGCCGCCGAGACGTACCGGCTCAACCATCCCGGAACCCTCGTGGTCGAGAAGGACCTCGCCGAAGAGACCACGAGGCGGGAAATCGTGGCGGCGCTTGGCGGACGGCGATGCGACCTGCTGGTCGCCGGACTCCCTTGCCAGGCCTACTCGCTTTCGGGGTGGCGAGACCCGAACGACCCGAGGGGCAGCCTGTTCGAGCACTTCATCGACTTGATCGTCCGCCTCTCGCCAAGGGTCGTCGTGATCGAAAACGTGCGCGGCATACTGTCGATGAAGAGGCCCGATGGGACCCCGGTCATGGACGCCATTGCCCGCGCGTTCAGGGGGCTGGGCTACGCCGTGGGCCACCACCTGGTGAACTCGGCCGACTTCGGCGACCCCCAGTCCCGGCAGCGCGTCGTCATTTTCGGCTGGCGGCAAGGATCAATGCCGCGGTTCGAGAAGACCCACGACGAGCACGGACGGGGCGGCCTGCCCCAGTGGCGGACCGTGCGCGATGCGATCGCCGACCTTGAGGACGCCCCCGAAGACCCAGATTCCTGGCACGTCTTCACCAGGAGCAGCCCGGAATACGTCGAGAGGATCAGGCGGACGCCCATCGGCCAAAGCGTCAACGCTGCCTACAAGGAGGCACGCTACCGCAACCCGCCCGACCAGCCGGCCATCACCGTCAAGGAGAACCATGGCGGCGTCATCGTCCACTACCGCAGGGACAGACTGGTGACCCCACGGTCGGCAGCCTGGACAAGGCGGGTCTCGGCCAGGCGCAGGCGGTCGTGTCGGTGGGCAAAGGCGTGGAGATCGGGAAGCGCCGCCAGGGCGGCGGCGTCATCCAGCGAGAGCGCGGTAAGTTTGCGCGCTGCGGCGAGGGCCAGGCGTTGGGTTGGTGTTGGTTTCATGAGTGGGGACGCCGCCGGTGTTGGGCCGGCGGCGCGTGGGGTGGCTCTATGAGCGGGATGCGCGACGGGGGTCGCCGCATTCCACCTGGGCGGCGTCGTACAGGT
>CAYRKB010000046.1:7528-27914 GCA_964424705.1 uncultured Victivallales bacterium | reverse complement strand
CCCCGGTGATAGGTGAGGGCGAAGCGGTGCGCCTCGTCGCGGATGCGCTGCAGGGCCTTCAGGCCGGCCGAGTCCTTCTGCAGGCAAAGCGGCAGCGATTTGTCGTCGAAATAGACCTGCTCGAAGCGTTTGGCCAGTCCGGCGCAGGCTAGCTCATCCAGCCCCAGATCATGCAGCGCTAGGCGGGCCGCGCGGAGCTGCGTCGGCCCGCCGTCCACAAGAACGAGGTCGGGAAGCGGTCCCTGTTCGCCCTGGACGCGCGCATAGCGCCGCCGGATGACTTCGGCCATCATGGCCGGGTCGTCGCTGCCCTCGACGGTGCGGATTCGAAAGCGGCGATAGCGCGTGCGCTGCGGCAGGCCGTCCACGGCGCAGACCATACTTGCCACGGCGTAGGTCCCTGAGATGTTGGAGATATCAAAGCACTCGATCACGTGCAACGGGCGCGCGAGCCGCAGGGCGAGCTGGATCTGCGCCATGGCCTCGCGCCCTTCGTGTGCCTGCATTTCGGGCGTCGGGGCGGCGCGGGCGTTCTGCCGGATGGTGGCCTGCAGCGCGAAGAGCGTGTCCCGCCAGCGCATGGCCCGCTCAAAATCCATGCCGGCTGATGCCTCCTCCATCTTCGCGCGAATCTCCTTGAGATAGGCAGGCCTCTGGCCGCGGAGGAAGGCGCAAGCTTCGTCAAAGCGCTCCCGGTACTGCTCCCGGGTGACCTTGCCAACGCAGGGCGCACAGCAGAAGCGCACAATCTCGTTGAGGCAGTGCCGGTGCGTCTCCGCATCGGGCAGCGCCGGCGCGCACTTGCGCAGGCCGAAGTGCTTCTCCACAAAGTCCAGCGTGGCGCGAGCTGCCTGGGATGAGGCGTAGGGCCCGAAGTAGAGCGACCCGTCTTCCTGCCGGATCCGGCACAGCTTCAGCTGCGGGAGGTCTGCGCGGATATCGGCGCGCATGAGCAGGAAGCGCTTGTCGTCGCGGAAGCTGACGTTGTAGTGGGGACGGTAGTCCTTGATGAGGCGGCCCTCGGTAAGGAGGGCTTCCGCCTCGTTGCGGACGACGATGAAATCGAGGTCGCAGATGCTTTTGACCAGCCCGCGCAGCTTGGGCGTGGCGCTCTGGAAAGCCGCATCGCGGAAATACGACTGCACCCGCTTGCGAAGAGAAACGGCCTTGCCCACGTAGATGATGCGGCCCTGGCGGTCGCGCATCATGTAGCAGCCCGGAGCATCAGGAAGCAGCCTGAGCTTTTCCCTCACTTTTTCGGGAAGGTCCATTACGGTTGAGCGCGATTCGCCCATTCGCTAACGGGGTACCGTGTCCGCAGCTCCTGCCGCACCTTGGCGGCCTCGGCGGCCTTGCCGCCCGCCTCGAACGCAAGGGCCGCCTCGAACATGCATTCCGGGACGAGCGCGGGATCATCGTAAAGCACGGCGACGCCCATGAAGTAACGTGCGGCGTCCTCCATCTTGCCGGCCGCCTTGGAGGTCCGGCCGAGGCCAGCGTAGGCGCGGGCGCGGACCTGGAGCATGTCGTCGCCGGTTGCCATTGCCGCCGCTTTTGCGAATAGCTGTGCGGCCTTGTCGGCGTCGCCGCCGGCGAGCTCCATCTCGCCGAGATGCAGGGCTGCCTCCGCGCAGAAACGTGTTTTGGCCTTCACCGCGAGCGCTTGCGTGAAGGAGGTGCGTGCCTTGTCCTTCTCTCCGGCCGTCAGCTGTGCGCGCCCGAGCAGCGCCCATCCTGTCTGCTGCAGCGCGGCCACGGGCTTTTCGGTAAGCTGGCGCGCCGCGTCCGCCGACGCAGTGAATTCGCGCTTCTCGAAGAGATACTCGGCCATCCACTCCAGCACGGTCGGCGACAGTTTGGACCGCGCCGGAGACCCTATGAGCCTCTGGTAGATCGCCGCCGCCTCGTCCTTCTTATCTTCGGTCTGGAGAATCCCGGCCAGGTGGATTTCAATGTCGCGCAGGAGCTCGTCCCGCGGGCCGGCGGCGAGCGCCTGGCGCAGCGCGGCTTCTGCGTCCTGCCATTTTCTGGCGTCCTGGAGCAGGAGCCCCTTCCAGTACCAGGCGTCCGCAGCGAACGGGGTGCGGGGCGACTGACGCAGGAGCTGCTCAAGGCTCGTGACGGCGTCGGCGTCTCGCTTGAGGCGGATTTCGCTCATGCCTTTCTGGAACATAGCTTCTTCCGCGAGCGGGCTCGAGGGGTACTTTTGGACGAGCTGAAGCCAGTCCCTGACCGCCTCTGCGTGCTGGTTGTTCAGCGCGAGGCAGGTGCCCGAGGCGAATAGCGCCGTGGGCGCGAGCTCGCTGTCGGCGTAGCGGGCCGGCACCATGAGGTAGAAGCGGGAGGCCTCGGCGTACTGTTTCTTCTCCTGGAGGTGATAGGCGAGGCGATAGGTCGCATCGCGAGCCATGTCGCTGTCGGGGTAGTCCTTGACGATCAGCCGGTAATACTGGATGGCTTTATCCGAATCCTTGAGCGCGGCATAGGATTCGCCGAGGAGCCAGTAGGTGTCTTTGCGAAGGCGGTCCGTGAGCTCAACGCCGAGGGCATCCTTGATGGCCTCCGCGTGCCGCTGCATGCGGTGGAGGGTGAGCGCCTTCTCGTAGCGGGCGGCATTGACGAAGGAAGAGGTCTGATAGCCCTGCAGCAGGGCCGCGTAAGTCTTTGTGGCTTCCTCGTTACGGGTGAGCTGCCGCTCGCAGTTGGCTTTCAAGTAGAGCCACTCGTCCAGACTGGCGGTGGATGGATCGTTGGTGGCTGCAGGTGAGGCGAGGATCTGGTCTGCGTTCTGGAGGGCTTCCGCATAGAGGCCTGCGTTGTGAGCCGCCCAAGCCGCCTGCAGGCGCGCCTCCGCCGCGCGCGGGTCCTCGGGGTACGCGGCGAGGAGCTTGCGGTAGGCCTCGGCGCTCTTTTCGTAGTTCTTGAGCCGGAACTGCAGGTCGCCGAGCTGAAACATTGCCTCGGCGCCGACGCGCGGAGACAGGGGATTGGCGGCCACCGCCTTGTAGAACGCGGCGGCCTTGTCGGGATCGTACGGCACGCCGGTATCCGTAGCCTTCGTGGCGCGGCCATAGAGCCCGGCCAGAGTGATGAGCGCATACGCGGAGTATTCGGACGATGTGAAGCCTGTGCGCAGTCGCTCAAGGGCTTCGATGCCCTCCGCGTTGCGCCCCAGCTTCTGCAGCGACAGGGCGCGGAAGTAGAGCGAGGCGGCCGTGACATCGTCGGGCGGGTTCTGCTTGAGCACGGCGCCGAACAGGTCGGCGGCGCTTTCGTATTGCTCCTGCTCCAGGAACAGGTCGGCCCTGCGGAATCCGGCCTTGAGGCGATATTCGCTCGCCGGAAAATTGTCGTACACGTACTTGTACTGCTTCTCGGCTGAGCGGAAATCCTTCAGGCGGCGGTGGCACTCGCCGAGGCGGAAATACGCAATGTCCGATTTGGGGTTCTGCGGCGCTGCCTCGATGAATGCGTTGTACTCGCGAATGGCCAGCTCGTACATGCCGCGTGAGAAGAGCCCATCCGCAAAGACAAGGCGGTCTTCGTCGCTCAGGCCCTGGGCGAACGCGCCGCGCACGGAGAAAGCAAGGAGAAGGCCAATGGCCAGCGCGGCGATCCCAGAGAGCCGCGTGGCGCCCCGACGGTGTCCGCCCGTGGGACTTCCGGTCTTCAGCGATGATGTCCGTGCATGTCGTGTCGAGGGTCTCATGGTCCTTTCATGCCTCCCCAAGGGAAGCCCGGAATCCGTCGGCTCCTGGTCGCCCGCGCGAGCCTTCTACTTCTGAGGCGGCGCTGCCCTCTCGTCCGCCGTAACGGTGGCGAAGGAGATGTTCCAGAGGTCCGCCCTGCGGCATTGGTCAAGGACGCGGATGACGTGTTCGTACTCCGTCTTGCGGTCCGCGCGGATGAGCACCGGCTGGCCGGGGAAGAGCTGCACAACGCGGCCCAGCAAGGCGCTCAGGCCCTCTTTGTCCAGAACCTGCTTGTTCACGATCGTGGTTCCATCCATCATCACGTTGATGATTACTTCCCCCGGCAGGCGCTGCGGGACCGTGGACGATTCCGCCGTGGGCAGCTTGACGTTGATCTCTGATTCCCACTCCGAAAAGACCTGGGTCGTGAGAGAGAAGAGCAGGAGGTTGAACACGATGTCGATCATCGGGGCGAGCTGAAAGCCCGGACTCTCGGTGCCGGTCTTTTTCTTGCGGAAGTTCATAAACGGCAGTCCTCCGTTATGTCGGGCCCTGTCGGGCGTGCGCGACCTTACGCCATTCTTTGCGGTGTCTTGACCTTGATTCCCGCATCGAGGCCCTGCGCCGTGCGGTTTGCCATTGCCGTGAGTATGTCGGTCGAAGACATTTCGAGATACGAAACAATCTTGGAAGCGCGGCGGCGGAAGTACGAGTAGAATGCCATGGCCGGGATGCCGACCATCAGCCCGAACGCCGTCGTAAGCAGCGCCATGGACACGCCTTCGGCGAGCACCACAGGCTTGGCGCTGGCGATATCATGCGCAATGCCGCTGAAGGCGTGCAGCATGCCGAACACGGTGCCGAGCAGCCCCACCATGGGCGCGATCACGCCGACATCGAGAAGGTACTGCGTCTGTCCCACGATATCCTCGGCCTGGCGTGCGCCTTCGCCCTCGATGACGTCCTTGAGCAGCGTTTCCTCGAGGCTGCGCGAGCTTCGCACGTATTCGATGGCGGCGAGAGCCACGGAGGACAGCGGGCAGCCCTTGTCTTCGCAGAGCCGCCGCGCCCCGTCCATATCGCCGTCCTCGATCTTCTCGACCAGGTCGCGCTGCAGCGTCGGGGGCACCACCTGGCCCGGCCGCAGCACAAAGAAGAAGTACGCGATCATCGCGATGGCCAGGATCGAGATGCCGGCAATCACCCACATCAGGCTTCCGCCAGCCTGCATGATCTGGTAGAGGGACATGCCTCCCTTGCCGCCGCCTTCCCAACTCCAGCCCGACCCGGCGAAATCTGTCGCGCTCTTGGCCGCTTCCTGCGCCATGCCCGTTTCCGCGATGAATGAAAGAAGCGCGATGCCTCCCGCTGCCATAGTCCTGCGCGTGCTCTGCATATTCATGGGACCTCCTGTTATACGTTGGGGTAGGGCGCGCCCAGAAGGCGCGCAATGGACCGCTCGTGGTGTTTTCTTTCCCGCTTCACAAAGGCATTGACCGCGCGGACCCGTGACGCAGGCATCCGCCAGTCGAGTCCGGCGGCGGCGCCGAGATGAGTCTTGCGTGCGAGCGCTGCGGCCACATTGGAAACGCGCAGCTCGTCGAGATGGCTCCGCACATGCTGATACGCATCGCGGAACGGCATGCCGCCGGCGACGAGTTCAAGCGCGCGATCAGTCGCGAATACGGCGGGCGTGAAACCGGCCAGGAGCGCCGTGCGATTCGGCGTCAGGCCCTGCACGAGGCTAGCCATGATTCGAAGGCAGGCGCGCGTCGTTCTCAGCCCCTCGAGGAATGGCTCCTTGGTGTCCTGCAGGTCGCGGCTGTAGCCGCCCGGCAGGTTGCCCACGATCATGGTGACGGTGGCAGCGTAGCCATGCACGCGGGCGGACTTGGCGCGGACGAGCTCCAGCACGTCGGGGTTGCGCTTCTGCGGCATGATGCTGCTGCCGGTGCAATACCCGGCAGGCAGGGCGAAGTAAGCGAATTCAGGCATCGAGAACAGAAGCAGGTCTTCCGCGAGCCTGGCGAGGGTGAGCATGATCTGCGCAAGGGCGGCGAGGATCATGGACTCGCACTTTCCGCGCGCATTGCTTGCGTGCATTACGTTGTGGATGGGCGCGCGGAACCCGAGCAGGCGCGCGGTGAGCTGGCGGTCGATGGGCAGGGGGACGCCGTAGCCGGCGGCCGAGCCGAGCGGGCATTGGTCGTTCACGTCGTAGCTGCCCTGCAGGAATCGCATGTCGTCCAGAAGGCTTTCGGCGTACGCGGAGGCCCAGACGCCCACAGTGCTCGGCATGGCGGGCTGCATGTGAGTGCGGCCCACCATCGGCAGTCGGGCATGCCGACGGGCGAAGGCGAGCAGCGTGGCCGCGCAGGACATGGCCTCATCCATGATGCACAGCATCTCGCCCTTCGCAAACAGGCGCAAATCCACGGCCACCTGGTCGTTGCGGCTGCGGGCGGTATGGATCTTCTTGCCGAGGTCTCCAAGTCGCTGCGTGAGAATCCGTTCAACGGCTAGATGAACATCCTGATCTTGCTGGGATATGGTGACATGGCCCTCCCGGGCGTCACGGATGATGCCGCGCAGCGCTTTGATCACCCGCGCCGCATCCCGTGCGCTCAGCAGCGGAGGGGCGACCGGCACGCGCGAGAGCATGATGGCGTGAGCGGCGGAACCGATGCAGTCCGCCTCCACAAGCGCCAGATCGAGCGCGGGGTCCTTGCCTACGGTGAAGGCAAGCACGTCGTGGTCAATATCTCCAACTAAAGTCTTACGGCTCTTCATTCCCCGAATTTCTTTCAACATGATTCGATTCCACAGCCTCCGGCCGCGCCGGCCGCGGCAGAGCCTTGTCGAGGCGGCGCGCCGCCTCGAGCATTCGCCGAAGCCTCTTTTCGCTGCGTTGATCCACCAGTCCGTCAAGGAACTCACAGTACGCATCGACCACGGCCTGATAACGCGGATCGCGCCCGATCTTGAGCATCTGCAAGCGATTCTTCTTCGCGCTGGCAAAGGGTTCGGCCCAGCCAGCGCGGCGCTCCGTGATCAGGAGGTCGAAACCGAAAGCCTGCTTTTCACGAAAGCTACTTGGAATACCAGAAAGGCCGGGATAAAGCAACAACTCGGCAGCCAGCGGGTCAAGAGCTGCGGACGGGATACTACCGGGCTCTGAAATGGTGCGTTTCAGGCGCAGCATCCAACGGTCCCATCCGTCGTTAAGCGTCTCGGTGCTGCCGGTGAGCATGTGCGCCGACAGCCATTCCCGCGTAATCGGATCCCCTGCGTTCAATCTGCTGAGGATCGCGCCCACGATCATGTCGCTGTCGGGAGTGGACAGTATCCACGCGACAAACACGCCGCATTCCGCGCTCGCAAAGCGATCGGCACGGCTCCCGGTCAGCGCGACCCCGTCGGCGGCGTGAGGGGGTTCTGCGGAAGTGAGAATGGCGTGTGCGGGTGACGCTTTGCCGCTCAGCCAGGCATCCAGAACAAGGTTGCTGTTCCGGGCTCGCAGCGAAGGATAAAGGTTCTGCGCCACGCCGCAGGCAAGCCAGTGTGGCACCGCGGCAGCCCGCTTGACCGCTGCCGGATCCCAGCGAGCCCCCGCGTTCGCCCCGCTGCCCGCAGCGTAGATCTGGCCTGCCAGGAGCAGCCGGCACAGCTGAGTCATGACCGTTTCCAGGTCGATAGCATCATAGTTGGCAATGGTCAGGCGCTGGATCAAGCGCCTGCCGTCGATCGCCTCGCTGGCGGAAACCCACCCGTTGGTCTGGTCTTCATCCTTGCGAAGCACCATGCGAAGCTCACGATTCTCGAAGAGCAGATGCTGGAGCGTCGTCTTCTCGATGCGCAGGGCAACGTCTTCGGCCCACGAGAGAGCATCCTGCTTCTGTCTGGGATCCGCTCCGATGGCGGCGAAGCGGCGCGTCGGACTATACACAGGCAAGAGCGCCTGCATGCGGTCAATGGCGTTTGAATAACTGACCGGGCCATCCGTCTGTGAGAAGCAGCTTGTGGCGTGGCAGGCCAGAATCAGCGCCGCGACGCCAAGCCATCCTGAGACGCGGAACCATCCGATGCCTGTCCTCGTACCCGCGCGTTCCACGGCTCTCCTGTAACCGGCAAGCCCAGGGCTTAAGGCTTTGTCAATACGAGCGTGACCTTGCCCGGCTCGAACGTGATCTCCGACGTGTCGGAGAGTACGGCCCAGTCCTGGTTGGCCGCCGCCGTGCCGTACAGGGATCGGACCAATGACGTTTTGAAGGGCCCGAGCCATGTGAGGTGGCCCATGCTTACCTTGGGCATGCGCAGCATCGACCCCGCCGGCACGCAGAAGAAGTCATACGAAACAGGCGGCGAGAACACGAATGAGCCCAATTTCAGCAGCTTCATGGTGCGCACGACGTGGACTTGCAGGTAACCTTCAAAGACCTGCATGCTGACGGACGTTGCGCCCAGCTTGGCTGCCATGTCAGAATTGAAATAGCCGTTGATATCCTCTTCCTTGAATTCGCTGCCTAGGGTTCGACCCTTCTTGAGGCTCACAAACGTCTGCAGGGATCGTTCAACTCGCTGTGTGCCGATCAGGGAGCCCGCCTTGCCTATGGGGGCTGGCGCGGGCCAGAGGGCAAGGCCCGCCATGAGAACCGGCGGGATAAGGATGACCCAGAGGAACTTCAGCGCTCTGAGCGAAAAGAAAGAGCGATGGGTCATGCTTGCCACGTTGTCAGTCGTCATGGCGCTGAGGTCGAGCTTGGCGCCGCAGGCGCCGCAGAACACGCGGCCCAGGGGGCTCATCTGACCACATTTCTTGCAGGGAACCATAAGCGCACCTACTTTGTTTTCTTGGCAGCCGGGGCGGAAGTCTTTTCGGTGCTGGCCGGCTTGCTTTCAGAAGCGCTTGGTTTACTTTCGGAAGTGCCTGGCTTGCCTTCGGTCTTTGCGGGTGTGCTATCCGTGTCCTTCTTGGCGCTGTCAGCGTAGGTGGGGCTGCGGTAATCGGTGGAATAGAATCCGCTTCCTTTAAAAATGATGCCGCCCCCCTTGCCGAGAAGGCGCCGCACCTTCTTTCCGCATTTCGGGCATTTCTTCAGAAGGGGCGCGGACATCGTCTGAAACAGCTCGAACGCATGGCTGCAAACCGTGCATTCGTACTCATATGTAGGCATAGTGTGAATCCCTGTTTCCGTATTGGACGTGCTACGATTGGGCGCGTACTGTATGCGAGCTTCATGGGCTTGTCAATCATGCGCGGAATGTGCGAGAAAGCACGCGCGATGCATCTGCGGTCAAGCGTACAGGGGTCGTGGTGCGCGCTGATTGTTCGTGTAAGGAGCTGGCGCTATGAATATTGCTCGCGCGCAAGTGAGGAAGCGTTCTTCTTTCCGGTTCAGAACCTGTGCGCCCACCGTCCGGCGGCTTTGCGCCGCGGCCCTGTGGTATGTTTTTATGTTCGCCGCGGGGCAGGATTGCGTCAGCCTGGCGCATGCGGCGGATGCGCCAGCTCCCCGCGCGTCAGCGGAACCCGTGCAGCCCGCGCCGCATGAACGGCAGGCGGGGCTCGCAGAAGCGACGAATCTCCCGGCCCGTCCCAGTGCGCCTGCCGAGGAGGTGCGCCCCGGCGTCCCCGTCCCTGCGCTCGTTCCGCGGCCTGTCAAGGTTGAGGCGGCCGCCGCGAGTGCCGTTGCCGCCGCTACCCGTGAGGCGGTCGACAAACGGGGATGGGTGGCGCACCAGGCTTCGCTCGATGCGTCGCTCACCTCGGCCATCAAAACGGGCGGCAAGGCGCGTGCGGCAACGAATATCCGGCAGGCTCTGGCCCTGAGCGTGCCGGCTCTCATGCT
The DNA here is from genome assembly GCA_964424705.1 of uncultured Victivallales bacterium. Taxonomy (GTDB): domain Bacteria; phylum Verrucomicrobiota; class Kiritimatiellia; order UBA8416; family CAYRKB01; genus CAYRKB01. The sequence goes on along the minus strand of CAYRKB010000046.1, from coordinate 18,373 downwards.
TGACCAATCCTGCGCAATCCGGGCTCTTGGCGCCGAGACTCTGAACCGCCTCTCCGGAAACGATGACAATGTTTCGTTCATCGAGTGGCTGTTCGCCAGCTCCCCCGCGATGCGCCAGCTGGCTGCAACGCTGAAGCCGGAGGACAAGGCGGACCGTGTGATCGAAGTGTGGCGCGACATTTGGAGCGCCGAGAAGGACAGCCAGACCCAATTCCTGGGCCTCGCCATTGCGATTGCGGTGGTGTTTGACGAGCCCGTGTTCATCGACGACGCGGTCTACGGCAAGGATGCCGGGGCTGCGCCGGAGCGCGAGACGGCAGTGGATCCCCTCGCGCGGTACCAGTTCTATCGCGACGCCGAGCGGCGGGGACTTCTCAAGGCGCGCATCGGGGACATGCAGCCCGCCGAACTCGTCTGGGTTGTCGACGCGCCCGTGCCCGCAAGTGAGCTCGTCTGGGCGCAGAAGAAGATGCGCCTTGCCCGCGTCGATTGGGACAAGGCCTACGCGATGGTGCAGTACCGTATGGACAAGGCCTCGGGCCGCAGCAGCATCTACGCAAGGTACACGCTCGATGAGATTTTCAAGGAAGGCGGGATCTGCGGGGATCAAGCGTATTTCGGCGCTGTCACCGCCAAGGCGAACGGAATTCCGGCGATGATCATCTCCGGCCAGGGCGAGCGCGGCGGGCACGCGTGGTTCGGGTACGAGAAGACCACCAAGGATTGGAACCTGGAGGCAGGCCGCTACAGCAGCGACAACTATGTGTCGGGCACGGCCCTCGATCCGCAAACGCGTGTGACCGTGAATGAGCATGAGCTGCTATTTCTCGCGGATCCCGAGCGTCGCCGCAAGGGGTGGGAGACGTCGCGTCGGCTTTTGCAGCTTGCCGACGCCCTCGCCGCCGAGGCGCCTTTGGCGCAGGTGGCCCTCGATCTCGCGCTGGAAGAGGCCCCGCGTTCTTTCGACGCGTGGCGCCGCCGCCTGGATTGCATCAAGGCGCAGTCTCCTTCGCCCGAGGACTGGAAGAGGGAGACCCAGCGCGCACGCGCCTCATTTAAGGCGTATCCTGATCTTGTGGCGAAGATCAACACGATGGAGATCGAAGGCCTCGAAAAGTTCGGTTCCGCGAAGCTTGCAGGGGAGGCGGCCCACCGGCAGACCCGGCGCGCCGAGGCGAAGAGCCCGCAGCGCACGGACTTGGTGATTGAATCGCTTGATCGGGAAGTTCAGCTGGCGGACCAGGCGGGGGAAAAGGGAACGGCGAAGGGGCTATACCGCCGCGCGCTGCGCGACGCGAACGGGGCCATGGAAACGTTCCGGCAGCTCGCAACCCGCTACTATGAGTGGTCAAAGCAGAACGGGCTGGCCGCCGAAGCGATCGGCGATATCGAGGACGGGCTGCGGGACATTACCTTCGACGAGGCCGACCTGTTCAGCGCGAAGAACTACCTGACGGTGCTCGCGCTCGTGGAGGAGCAGCTGCGGGAGCAGTCTCAAACGGAGCATGCGGACCGCCTCGCCAAGCGGGCGGAGCGGATCGAGAAGAAGCTCGACGAGATGAAGAAGAGGAATCTCGCCGAGAAGCATCGTTGAGCGGGCGCCCCGCCCTGTTTCATGCCGGCGGCGTGCCGCGCTTTCGTTCCGTGGCCTGAAGCGCCTCCCGATAGAGCTGTCCGGCGCGGAACGAGGAACGGACCAGCGGCCCGGACGCGACGGCCAGGAACCCGAGCGCAAAGGCCTCCTCCTTCCACTCTTCAAACTGCCCGGGAGGGGGATAGGAGCTCACAGGAAAGTGCGCGGGGCTTGGCGCCAGGTACTGGCCCAGCGTGAGCACAGCGACCCCCGCACCCCGCAGCGCACGAAGCGCGCTGGTCACATCACCCGACGTTTCGCCAAGTCCGACCATCAGGCTCGATTTCGTCATGAGCGCGGGCTGGAGATCCTTGGCCGCCTCCAGCATACGTAGGCTCCTTCTGAAGGAGGCTTTCCGGTCGCGGATTTGAGGTGTCAATCGTTCCACCGTTTCCACGTTGTGGGCAAAGACGCAGAGGGGAGCGTGGTCGAGCAAGGATGCGAGGGCGCTCTCGCTGCCGCCGAGATCGCTGCACAGCAGTTCCAGGCCGAGGTCGGGGAGCCGGGCGTGGGCGGCCTCCAGGCAGGCGCGAAAGTGCGCGCCGCCGCCGTCAGGCAGGTCGTCGCGCGTGACGACGGTGATCACGGCGTAGGACAGTTCCATGTTCGCAATCGCCTCCGCGAGGCTGCGCGGCTCATCCTTGTCGAGTGGGGACGGGGGGCGTCCGTGCTCGACCGAGCAGAAGAGGCACTTGCGGGTGCAGGCCTGTCCGCCGACCATGAAGGTCGCGGCGCCGCGCGACCAGCAATCATGGATGTTGGGGCAGTGGGCCTCCTCGCATACGGTGTGCAGCCTGTTGTCATGCACGGCGGCGCGGGTGCCCTCATAGGCAGCCAGCCGCTCGCCGGCGGGCAGCGCGACCCGGAACCAGGGGGGCAGGGAAGGGCGCCGGCGAGCGCCAGCGACGGAATCGCCGGCGGGAGCAGGGCTTTCAGCTCGGGGAAAATCTTCTCGCTGTTGAAAGGTGGCCATTAAAGGGAAGTGTATGAAAGCGCGCCGCAAAGGCAACTGCGAACCTCCAGGGCTGGCGGGGCTTGAGGTCGGTCACGCGGGCTCGGTGCCACGTTCTGCGGTGTTTTGTGGTTGATCGGGAGCGGTTTCCGGCGTTTACTAAGGGTGGGCGGCACGATATCAGCGAGGAAACTGCAGCCATGAATTCGAAGTTGTTTGGAACCGACGGGATACGCGGGCAGGCGAACCTGCATCCGATCACGCCCGAAGTGGCGCTGCAGGTCGGCAAGGCGCTGGCGCGGGTGTTTGAGGCGGGCGGCCACGGCGGCAAACGCGTTGTGATCGGGAAGGACACGCGGCTGTCTGGTTACATGCTGGAGACCGCGCTCACCAGCGGACTACTCTCATCCGGCATGGACGTGTTCCTCGTCGGGCCGGTCCCGACGCCGGCCGTGGCGCATCTTGCGAAGTCGATGGGGTGCGCCGCCGGGATTATGCTCACGGCTTCGCACAACCCTTTCGATGACAACGGAATCAAGATCTTCGACCAGAACGGCTTCAAGCTTAGCGACGAATTCGAGGAGCGCATTGAGGCGCATGTGGCGTCGGGTGCGGTGAGCAGCGAGCACATTCGCAGCGCGGATATCGGGAAGGCATACCGCATCGAGGATGCGCGCGGAAGGTATATCGAATTTGCAAAGAGCACGACGCGCAACCAGAGTCTTGCCGGCCTCAAGATCGTGCTCGACTGCGCGAACGGGGCCGCATATCAGGTCGGGCCGTGGATCTTCCGCGAGCTGGGTGCGAACGTGGTGAAGATCGGGGCCGAGCCCGACGGATACAACATCAATGACCGCTGCGGCGCGCTTTACCCCCAGCGCGCGGGAGCGCTGGTGTGCGAGCACAAGGCCGACGTGGGGATCGCGCTTGACGGCGACGCGGACCGGGTCATTTTCACGGACGCGCAGGGAAAGGTGGTGGACGGGGATCGGATCCTGGCGCTGAGCGCGCTGGATTTAAGGCGGCGCGGAGCGCTGCGAGACGACACGCTTGTGGTAACGTCGATGAGCAACCTGGGCCTGCACGAGGCGATGGGCCGCCACGGCATACGCGTGGAGACGACCGATGTGGGGGATCGCTACGTCGTGGATCGCATGCGGGACAAAAGGTACAACCTTGGCGGCGAGAAGGCGGGTCACATCATCTTCATGGACTACGCGACCACGGGGGACGGCATCATCGCCGCGCTGCAGGTGTTGCGAATGATGAACACTTCGGGCGCGAGCCTTGCGGAACTGGCGGACTGTATGACGGAATACCCGCAGAAGCAGACCAGCGTTCCCGTGGCGGCAAGGAAGCCGATCGCGGAGCTTCCGCGCCTGGCGGATCTGATCGGGAGGTGCAAGGACGACGTTGGCGCGGGCGGGCGATGTCTCGTGCGCTATTCGGGCACGGAGGCCAAGCTCCGCATTCTCGTCGAGGCGCCCGATGCCGACAAGGTGGAGGCGTGGTCCGAACGAATCACTTCGGCCGCGCGCGAGGAGCTTGGAACATGAAAGCGGTTCTTCTGGACGCAGGCCGTCCAGCCTCTCTTGAGCCTGTCACCTCAACGCGCGACCTCGCGCTGGTTTCTGTCGCGAACGTGCCGCTGCGCGCCTGGCAGCGGGCCGCGCTGGCCGGGTATGAGACGGCGGCGCCGCTCCCGGGCGAGCGGGCGCTCTATATTCGCGGAGACGCATGGGTGTCCGCCGGCTTGCTGGCTGTCGCGCGGGAGACTGGCGGCCCGGTGCGCTTGGCCGACGCGCGCGGCGGCCTGCTGGCATGGATCGGGACCGAGGAGGAGCCGGCGAGCACCGGGGTGTCCACGGTTTCCGACGAACAGTCCTTTCGTATCGTTTACCCGTGGGACCTGCTGCGGGCAAACGCCGCCGCGCTCGGATGGATGAAGGGCGACAGCATTGCCGGTCATGTTTCAAAAGGAGTGACGATAGAAGGACGGCTCGCGCTGGGCGAGGGGAGCCGCATTCTTCCGGGCGTGTATATCGAAGGGAACGTGGCGATTGGCTCGCACTGCAAGATTGGCCCCAACTGCTACCTTCGCGGCAGCACGAGCATCGGGGATCATTGCCACATCGGCCAGGCCGTGGAGATCAAGAACTCCATCGTGCTCGGTCGCACGAGCATTGGCCATCTCAGCTACTGCGGGGACTCCGTGGTCTGCGAGCGCGTCAATTTCGGGGCGGGTACGATCACCGCCAATTTCCGGCACGACGGAGGGATGCATCGCTCGATGGTGGTGGGAGAGCTGGTGGACACGTGTCTTCGCAAGCTGGGCGCGGTGCTGGGGGACGACGTGCATACCGGCATTCATACCAGCATCTATCCGGGCCGCAAGATGTGGCCGGGGGTCTCTACGCTGCCGGGCTCCGTGGTGCGGCGTGATATCGCGGGGCCTGACGCCCAATAGCTTTCTTGCTCCGGCAGGGCTTCAGCGGAGCCAGCCCCTCAATATCACATTGCAAAACGAGCAGGTGCAATGCGCGAAGAAACCTGCCATACTCTTCCCCTTCTTTAACGCCTGTTGCGCGGCGCGCGTTCATTCATCCGTTGGATTGGAGAGGCCTGTTTTGATTGCAACATTGATGCTGACCAAGAGGTTTGGAGCGGATGTCCTCTTTGAGGACGTCAGCGTGAAGTTTACGCCGGGCAACTGCTACGGCCTGGTGGGAGCCAACGGTTCCGGAAAATCAACATTCGTCAAGATCCTGGCAGGGATCGAGCCTTCAACCCGCGGCGAGGTCTCGATCGGCCGTGACTGCACGGTGGGCTACTTGCGCCAGGACCACGCGGAGTTCGATAACGTGCCGCTTCTCGACGCCGTATACATGGGGAACAAGAAGCTCTGGGATCTGCACAGGGAGCGGGAAGCGCTCTACGCCAAGGCGGATCTTTCCGACGCGGAGCACGAACGAAGCGGCGTGATCGAGCATGAGTTCGCGGACGCCGGCGGCTACACCATGGAGGCCGATGCGGCCCGGTTGCTGGCCGGGCTGGGTTTCACGGAAGACGTCTTCTCGAAGGAAATGCGAACGCTGCAGGGAGGCTTCAAGCTCAGGGTCCTCCTTGCGCAGGTTCTATTTGCCCACCCCGACGTATTGCTCCTGGACGAACCCACAAACCATCTCGACATGGAGTCCATCGAGTGGCTCGTGGATTTGCTGACACGGTACGAAGGCACGGTCATTGTGATATCGCACGACCGTTTCTTTCTCAATCAGGTTTGCACGCATATCGCGGACCTGGATTACCATCAAGTCCGGATGTTCACCGGAAATTATGACGACTTCACGATTGCGAGCCTCGAACTGCGCGAGCTGCGGGAGAAGGCCAACGAGAAGATGGAGAAGCAGATTCACGACCTGAAGATCTTTATCAGGCGGTTCAGCGCGAATGCCTCCAAGTCGAAGCAGGCAACGTCCCGGAAGAAGCTGCTGGGGAAGATCGAGCTCAACGAAATGAAGCCCAGCTCGCGGGTTTCCCCGTATATCCGCTTTTCCCCGAAGCGGCGCTTGGGCGACAAAGTGATCGAGGTGAAGGGAATCTCAAAGAGCTATGGCGCCTGTCTCTTCAAGGAATTCTCATGCACGATAGGGCCCAAGGAGAAGATTGCCATTATCGGCAAGAATGGCGCGGGGAAGACGACGCTGCTGAAGATCCTGTGCAAGCTCCTGCCTCCGGACTCCGGATCGGTTGCTCTCGGGGACACCGTCCAGCTCAGCCTCTTTCCTCAAGATCCGGGCGAGGTCCTCGATCCTGACGCCCAGGCGCTCGACTGGCTGGGAAGGTTTGAGGACGAAAGGGAGCGAACGGAGACCCGGCTCCGCTCGTTCATGGGAAGAATGCTTTTCAGCAAGGACGATGTTTTCAAGAGGATCAAGGTTCTCAGCGGCGGCGAGACGGCCCGGCTCATCCTTGCGAAGATGATGCTCGAGGGCGGCAATGTGGCTGTGCTGGACGAACCGACGAATCACCTCGACCTGGAGTCGATTGAAGCCCTGAACTTTGCGTTGTCGCAGACGGAAGGAACCGTCATTTTTGTATCCCACGACCATCGCCTGATCGGCTCCCTGGCTACCCGGATCTTTGAGATCAAGGACGGGATGGTTATCGACCGCACAGGCCCCGCCCTGGAAAGCCTGGAGAGTTCGGCGGACAGTTAGCTCCGGGCCCGTGAATCGCTCGAATTGAGTAGTGTGGGACCGATCTCTCACGAACGGTTCGCTTGCGCGTTCGTCGCCTCCAGGGCCCGCTCGCCGGCATATTCCGCCGGAGACTCCAACGATGTGAGATCAGGTCGGTGTTGAGTACCATCGGAAACGTGCATATAGTTCCGCATGGTGAATGGCTGCTCGATGGGCCGGGCAACGATTGCGAGGCGCGTAGAGGTGTGCGGCCAGGGGGGGGGCGCAGGGGCGTTGTGATGCGGTTCTCGGATCATCCGATATGCGGGCTTGAATAGCGCGGGCACTGTGTCGTGGTGCGATATGTGATTTGTCGTAAAGAAGGCGGAATGTATATGAAATGGCTGAAGCGCGTCTTTCTCGGATTGTTGGTCCTGATCGTAGTCCTTGTGGTCGCATTCAATATCTGGAGGGAGAGGTTTCTTCTGAGTGTGGTTGAGGCAGGAGGAGGTGCTGTTCTTGGTGTCCCGGTGAAGGTTGAAGCCGTCGACTATCGGTTCTTCCGCGGCTTGGTTAGGGTGAAGGGGCTGGAAGTTGGCAATCCGGCCGGCTTCAAGACAGAGCGGGCCATCCGCGTCGGTGAGATTACGGTCGCATTTCTCCCGAGATCCATCTTTAGCGACACGCTGATCATAAAGCGAGTCTATGTAAACGCGCCCGACATCACGTACGAATTGGGACTGGCAAAGAGCAATATCGGCCGGATTCTTGAGCAGGTGGAGGGCTCGGGCGCGAAAGAGAACGTCGCAGAGAAGCCGGCAAAGAAGGATCCGGGCGGCAAGAAGGTTGTGATCGAGGACCTCCTGATTGAACACGGCCACGTGCATCTAGGCGCGACGCTGGCGGGCGGCGTGGCGGTCCCAATCCACCTGCCGTCAATCCACATGACAGACGTAGGCAAGGAGAGCGGGTCTGGCGCGTCGGTCGTGGAGGTGGTGAAGAAGGTCATGGGCTCCATTCTTGGCGCGGTGACGCACGCCGCCACCGGCGCGGTGGCGGCGGTGGGCGGCGGGGCGAAGGCCGTGGGCAATGAGGCGGTGAAGCTAGTGCATGGGGGGGTGACGGGTGTATTCAAGTCCGGGGACGCTGAGAAAGCCCCGAAGCCCGAACCGACGCCTTAGCTCAAGGTTAGAACGGTCTTCCTTCGCCAGCAGTAAACGAATTTGTGCCAGTGAGGCTGATCCGGGTTGATGCGTGGTGCTGACTTGCTGCGCGGTGTGCAGCCAGCGTATGCGATGGCCGGAGGAAACAATTCCAGCTGTGCGTTCCTTTCCTCCTTTCCATCCTCGCTGCAACGGCATACGCTGCTAACAGTTTCAACCGTGTGGAGGGTGTGCAATGCTGGCAAGAGTCTATTCCGGAGCGGTGTTCGGGGTGGACGCATACCCCGTGGAGATTGAGGTCAACGCCGGCCATGGCGATCCGCAGGTTGTGATTGTGGGTCTTCCCGATGCGGCCGTGAAGGAGAGCAAGGACCGCGTCTACACCGCCATCCTTAACTCGGGATACACGCCCCACGTGGGCCGCACGACCATCAATCTTGCCCCGGCCGACAAGAAGAAGGAAGGCCCCAGCTTTGACCTGCCGATCGCCCTCGGGATGCTACATGCCACAGGGGAGATGAAGAGCGATCGGATGGGCGATTTCGCAATCGTTGGCGAACTGGCGCTCAGCGGCGAGGTCCGCCGCGTGAAGGGCGTGCTGCCCATCGCGATGAAGGCGCGCGAAAGCGGCCGGCGCGGCATGATCGTGCCGTCCGAGAATGCCGAGGAAGCTGCGGTGGTAGAGGGGCTCGAGGTGTATCCGGTGCGTACGCTTCGCCAGGCCGCCGACTTTCTCGCAGGCGATCTTGTCCAGCAGCCTGTGACGGTCAATATGAGCGACTATTGCACGCCCCACGATGAACATGAGGACGACTTTGCAGACGTCAAGGGTCAGGAGCAGGCAAAGCGCGCTCTCGAAGTCGCCGTAGCGGGCGGGCATAACGTCCTGATGGTGGGCCCCCCCGGCACGGGCAAGACGATGCTCGCCAAGCGCATTCCCTCGATTCTGCCTGAGATGACGCTGGAAGAGGCGCTGGAGACAACGAAGATCCACAGCATTGCCGGCACGCTAAAGGCGCACGCGGCGCTGATCGCCCGGCGGCCGTTCCGGTCACCGCATCATACAATCTCGGACGCCGGCTTGCTCGGTGGGGGCGCGCACCCGATGCCGGGCGAAGTGAGCATCGCGCACCGCGGCGTGCTGTTTCTGGACGAATTGCCTGAGTTTCACCGCAACGTGCTGGAGGTGCTGCGCCAGCCGCTGGAGGACGGCGTTGTCACCATCGCTCGCGCCGCAGCAAGCGTAACCTTCCCCTGCAGCTTCATGCTGGTGGCGGCCATGAACCCGTGTCCATGCGGGTACTTCGGGGACCCGCGCCGCGAGTGCCGCTGCAGCCAGACGCAGATCCAGAACTACCGCAACAAGATTTCGGGCCCGCTGCTGGATCGCATCGATATCCACATCGAAGTCCCGAGCGTGCGCTACCAGGAGCTTTCGTCGCTGGCCCGGGGCGAGACGTCGGCGGCGATCCGCGGGCGCGTCATGGCTACACGCCAGGCGCAGCGGGACCGCTTTCGCGGCTTACGGAAGCTTCACAGCAACGCCGGCATGGGGTCGCGGCAGATTCAGAAGTACTGCACGCTCGAGCCGGACGCGCAGGAAGTCCTCAAGATGGCGATCAGCGACTTGAACTTCAGCGCGCGGGCCTATGACCGCATCCTCAAGGTGGCGCGGACGATCGCGGATATCGAGGGCTCCGCCACGATCTGCACCCATCATGTCGCGGAGGCGATCCAGTACCGCACGCTGGATAGGAACCTGTGGCGGTAAGGGGAATGCTGGTTGCCAAGGATGCCCAAAGGCATGAGGTGAAGTCTCAGAAGGGCAAAGGGGACGGTGCATGAACCTTGAATTGGATGGCCTGAACGCGGTGGTGACCGGGGGCTCTGCAGGCATAGGCGCGGCCATAGTGCGCTCGCTTGCCGCAGAGGGTTGTAATGTCGCTTTTTGCGCGCGCAACCAGCCGCAGATCGACGTCATGCTGCGCTCGGTAGAGGCGCTGCCTGGCGCAGTGCGCGCGCGCGCGCTGGACGTGAAGGACGAGAGCGGGTTCAAGGACTGGCTTCATGCTCTCGGCTCGATCGATATTTTCATCGCCAATGTCAGCGGGCTGACGGGGGACTGGGAGGCGGCGTTTCAAACCGACATCAGGGCAACCGTCAGCACCACGGAAGCCGCGATTCCGTTCCTGCTTCGTTCTTCGCACGGGGCAATCACCTACATCGGCTCCAAGGCCAGTTCGTTGGGGGAGCCCGGCGCAGGCGCCTACGGGCCCGCCAAGGCGGCCATGGTGCATTACATGAAGTCTCTGTCGCTGCGGCTGCTGCCCGCGGTTCGCGTCAATGTCGTCTCTCCGGGTGACACATTGTTCGACGGCGGGGTATGGGACAATGTGCGCCTGCATTCCCCCGAGGCGTTCGAACATACCGTGAAGGGGAACCCGATGAATCGCCTCGCCGCGCCCGAGGAGATTGCGCGCGTTGTGACCTTTCTCTCCAGCCCCGCCGCCGGCTTTGTCGCCGGCGCAAACTGGTACGTCGACGGCGGCTCCGTTTGTCACGTTCAGGTCTGAGCCAGAGCTTTTCCCGTCCTGAGCGCGCTCGGCACGTTGAGCGCGGGCTCTTCTTTCTCTTTTTTGACCTTTTCTGCCGACGCGTGTGCCCCTGCCGCTGCTTCTTCGGGTGGTCAGGCCGAAAGCGCGGTGCATCCAGACGCTGATCCGAACGTACTGCGCAGTGAGGAGAAGGCGGACGAGAAGTCTATTGATCTTTGCGAGTGAGTTCTATAGTAACGATCAGACCTCGGGGAAGTTCGAAGGTTGCAGGTCGAAGTTCGTGTAGAGGAGGTCGCAGTGAAACTGTTGCGTATCGTATTCGTGTTGCTGGCCGCATTCACACTGTCGAGCGAAGCCACTC
>CAYRKB010000046.1:0-7518 GCA_964424705.1 uncultured Victivallales bacterium | reverse complement strand
CCCGTTGCCGGCAGAATCGGCGGCGACGGTGACTTGACTCAGTGGAAGGAAGTGGCGGGGCTGCCGGTTCCCCGGTATGGCTCGGCGTCAGCCGTGTTCAATGGATCGCTTTATGTGATAGGCGGATCTGACGGGTCACCACGGGCGAACGTCTTCAAGTTCGACGGGACGGTCTGGACCGAAGTGGCCAGTGTGCCTGTGCCGCTGTGGCGACCGGCGGCAGGGGTGATGAACGGCGCTCTCTATGTCATCGGAGGATGGAACGGCAGCAGCGTGCAACCGAATGTATACCGGTTCGATGGGACGAGATGGGCCGAAGTGGCAGGTTTGCCGGCAGCTCGTTATGGACTGGCGGCAGGAGCGTTGAGCGGGTCGCTCTACGCTGCAGGCGGGGATGATGCCAGCTACAACCCTCAACCCAACGTGTATCGGTTTGACGGTACGACTTGGACCGAAGTGGCCGCCTTGCCCTTTTCTCGAAGCCGGCTTGCGGCAGGAGCGCTGAACGGGCAACTATATATTGCGGGTGGATTTAACGGTGGCCCCCAAGCGAATGTGTATCGGTTCAATGAGACGAGCTGGGTCGCAGTGGCCAACCTTCCGGCGTCACGAGATGTGTTGGCGGCGGGGGTGAGGAATGGCGCGCTATATGCCGTTGGCGGATATAGCAGCGGTGGCGTCACGACAACGAATGTGTTTTGGTATGACGAGACGCTCAATGTATGGACCGAAAGTGCCGGCTTGCCAGCGTCGCGAAGCGGTCACACGGTGGCCGAGCTCAATGGATCGCTGTTCGCCATCGGTGGTGCTGACAGTGGCGCAGGCTACGTGACCAACGTGTTTCAATATCCGGGCTCGGCTGGCAGCTCAGGGGTCAGCCCCGACGGGGGTTCCTTTACCGGCGGCTATGAGGTCGTTATCTCCGGGTCGAATCTGGGCGATGGCAGCGATGTCACGAACGTGACGTTAGGCGGCGTGACCGTCAGCGGGATCACCAGGCAATCGGCGACGGAGATTGTCGTTGTGGCGGGTGCGGCGTCTGCGGCCGGAACCGGCGACGTGCGGGTGTTTTCGACCAGCTACGGCGAGACGGTGAAGCTGGATGGCTTCACGTACCTGCGCGAAGGCCAGGCGCCGCTCGTGTTCGAGCCGGCATCTCCGCAGGTGTACGGTACGACTCAGGCGCTGACAGTGAGCGGCGGCTCGGGCGCCGGCGCGGTAAGCTACGCGGTGCTGAGCGGCCCGGGCGCGATTGTGGACGGGACCAACCTGGGGGTGACCGGTGGGACGGGCGAGGTCCTGGTCAGCGCTACGAAGGAGCAGGACGATCTCTATTACGCGGCTTCCGTGACTTCTTCCGTGGCCGCGGCCAAGGCGGATCAGGTGATCAGCTTTTCGGCGATCAGCGACCAGTTGACAACGAGTACGCCGGGGCTAAGAGCGGCCGCATCCAGCGGCCTTGATGTGAGTTTTGCGGTGGGCGCTGGCCCCGCGGCAATCAGCGGCGGAACGAGCCTTTCGTTCTCGGGCACGGGGCTGGTGAGCATTGTCGCTTCGCAGGCGGGTGATGGGAACTTCAATGCGGCGCCGGACGTGACCAACACGTTCAGCGCAGTCATGCCCGCTCTGTCGGTGACACCGGATAACCGGGTTGTTGGCGCCGCGTCCGGGGGCACGACCTTTGAGGTGTCGAACGCTGGCAGCGGAGCGATGACATATACGGCGAGCGAGTCGGAGTGGTGGCTCAGCATTGCGGGCGGCAGCAGCGGCGGCAATAGCGGGACCATCACCGTGGCGTACACTGCGAACCTTGGTGCGATCCGGCGCGTTGGGACGATCACTGTGGCGGGCGCGGATGCATCTGGAAGCCCGAGGACGGTAACCGTTACGCAGATGGGCCAGGGCCCTGACTTTGTGGTGGAGGAGTTGTCCATGTCGCCGCCTGATCCGGCGATGGGGAAGACGTTCGATGTGACGGCGCAGGTGCTCAATCAGGGCACCCAGGCGGGTGACGCGGGGTATCTCAGCCTGTGGGTAGACCATCCCGGACAGGCCTCCGTCGGAGAGCGAGGCGAAGTCGGACGTTACAGCGTAGGAACACTTGCGCCCGGGCAGTCGAAGCAGTTTCTCTTCAGCGGGGTGCGGGCGCCCGCACTGGCGGGCGGCTACACGCTGCGCGCTTTTGCGGATAGTGCGGGTCGCACGCCGGAGAGCGTTGAGTCGAACAACCAGTCTGCGCGTGCGTATGAGGCGGTTGAACCGTACGTCGATCTGGAAGTGGTGGACGTTGACGTGGCTCCGCTGTGGCCCCTGCCGGGCGGACGGATCACAACCTATGTCACCGTGAACAATCGTGGCAATGTACCGAGCGTGTCAACACGGTTGCGCGTGTGGGCGGACAAGGGTGATGCGGCCGACTGCGGGGAGGGGGGGGGCGCTCTCTATACCGTTTCTTCGATTTCGCCGTGGAGCCCCCGCCGGGAAACGGTAACGGGCCTCATAGCGCCTGCCGTGGCGGGTGACTACACTCTGCGCGCATTCCTGGACAGCAGCTGTGTCCTGGCCGAAGCCTCGGAGGCCAATAACCAGGGGACGCTGCCATACACGGTGTATAATCCCACGCCCAACCTGACCGTAACGAGCATCGCGCTTTCGCCCAGTCGCCCGCGGCCCGGGCAGGTGTGCGTTGCCACTGTGAAGGTGAAGAACACGGGCACCGGATCGGGCGTGGCGGGTCGCGTGGGTGTGTGGATGGACCGCCTGACCGCACCTGGCATTGGAGACGCGCCGGATGCCTATGTGGACGTGACGAAATCGCTCGCGCCCGGCAGCAGCGCGAGTGTCAAAGTCGCAGGCCTGATTGCGCCGTCCGTTGGAGCCCGGGCAGCCTGGGCGCTGGTGGATGCTTCTGACGCCGCCGCTGAGCTAAGTGAAGTCGACAACACAGGAACGCTCCCGTACACCGTGCAGCCGTAAAGGGGCCCGCGGGATTGGGCCCACACAGGGGTCCAATTCCTCCCGCATCCGGGGTGGCGCTGCGCGACGGCGGCTCCCCGAGATGGAGCGCGCTCAGTTGAAGCGTGAAGCTATTGCTCGGTAGAAGTCGGCTGGCGCCAGTTCGGGGTACACGGATTCCGAGCGGCTCACGAGGAATGTCCGGATATCCAGGCAAAGGTGGCACGCGTTGACGTAGCCGGCCGCGTCCGGTCGGAAGTTGTGCTCGTCACAGGCCCACGTATGGAGCGCGGTAATACCTCCCTCGTGCAGCATGGCCGTGAGCATGCCGGCATCGCCGGGTGCAGAGATGTCTTCCAGGCGGATGGCGAGTCCCGTGCACAGGCCCGGGATGTAGAGCCCGTTCAGATCAACGTGAAAATGGTTTGTGTCGGCAAGCCGCCCGCACGGCGACGGCTGTGTGGCTAGTTCGCACGCCGGGCGCCTGGGCATCCGGCCAGCGAATGTCTCCGCCATGCGGCCGCCGAAGACGAGGCCGTATCGCTTCATAACGTCCGTGAAATAGCCGGGGCCGAACTCCGACTCGTAGTCAGCCATGGAATGAGTGGCCTCCGCCCCGAGCTTTCGTATGTCCTCCGCGAACTCCATCCGCCATGTGAAAGCATGGATTCCAAGCCGGTCGCAGGCGGCCAGGGCGTTGTCGACGCAGGAAAGCGGAACGGAGGCGCTGTGAAAGGGATCGACCGAGAGAAGGATTGTCTTGAGGCCATGCGCCTGGAGCGGCGTCAGCGCGGCGGCGGCGTCCTCAATCGAGCGCGCCCAGAAAGCGTTGGTCTCCACGTATTCGATGCCCGCTTCGCACGCGCGGGCTGCGTCGAGGACCGCGCACAGGGCCGGTATATCAAGAAACGGTTCCCCGCCTCCGATGTGTACCGAACGACAGCCCATGTCCCGGATGGTCCGTAGCGCCCTGCGCGCGGTTTCCGGGGTCATATAGCCGGCTTTCCGTCGCGGGCCGCACGCGTAAAGGCAATGGCCACATGAGGCGGTGCAGCGGTAGTTAACGATCAAGCCGCCGGACACAAGACGTTGGATTCCGGGGAATCTTGAAGCCATGGTTTACCGTGGTATGGATGCGGCGCATATGGCGCATCCGGCCTAGTGCCCCAGTCCGATATACATCCGGGGCCGCTGCGTCTCAAATGGCGACTTCGGTCCCTTTCTCGGCGGACGCATAGATTCCGTCGATCATCTTCTGGATCATCAGGCCCTGGGTGGCGTCCGACTCGCTGGGCTTGTTGTGCAGCGCGGTGTCAACGAAGGCGCGCATCTTGCGTTCGAAGAAGTCGTATTCCGGCATGAACGCCGGCCTCTTGTCGATCATGTAGCCGTGTTCGTCGCAGCGGATGGCGAGATTCTCGAAGTCCGCCCCGCCTTTCTCGCCCATGAACGAGAAGTCCCACTTGTCCGCCACGTGGGCTGCAAAGCTGGCCTCCACCTGCATGATCGCGCCGTTGTCGAAGCGGATGTGGCCGATCGCGAGGTCCTCCACGGTGTAGGTCTTATGGTCCCAGTCGGGCCACATGCACTTGACGTTGCACGGGTGGTCGCCAAGGTAGCGGAAGATCTGCCCGCTCGCGGCCACGGGGGCGGGGTTGCCCATGACGTAGTGCGCCATTTCCATGACGTGCACGCCGATGTCGATGAGCGGGCCGCCGCCCTGTAGCTCCTTGCGCCCGAACACGCCCCAGTTCGGGATGCCGCGCCTGCGCAGCGCCGAGCAGCGCATATACATGATCTTGCCAAAGCGCCCCTCCATGACGGCCTGGCGCAGGAACTGGGCCTTGGCGTGGTAGCGCCACTGGAAGGCGATGATAAGGTGCTTGCCGGCCTTCTTCGCAGCATCGATCATGTGCTGGCCCTCGACCGCGTTCATGGCGAGGGGCTTCTCTACGAGCACGTGGCAGCCTGCTTCGAGCGCGCCGATGCTATGCTCCGCGTGGCTGCCGTTCGGCGTGCAGACGCTCACGGCGTCAAGCCCTTCCTTCGCGAGCATCTCGCGCCAGTCTGTGTATGTGCGCTGGACTCCGTGTTCATTCTGTGACTGCGCGAGGTTGGGCTCGCTGATATCGCTGGCAGCCACGATTTCGACGTCCGGATACTTCTTCAGGTGGGTCATTTGGGCTCGCCCGATCCCGCCTGCGCCGATGAACCCGATCCTGAGCTTCTTCTTCGCCGTCATCGATGGCCTCCGTGTCTATGGCCCGGGCAGCCCGATCGGCGCGGCGCCCAGGGAGTGCTTGTCCAAGGAGCACGGAATCTACTCTCTAAACGCCTGAGCGGTCAATATGGAGCTGCTCGTCCGGCTGCGCCTCCACGTTTCGCGCACGGGGAGGGCGAGCGCGGAACCGCCGCGTTGCGACGACACACTTGGCCTTGCGTTCAGAAAGGGGAATCGGCTACAGTTCCAGTCACATATGACGGAATTCACCTACATGTGGCTCAGCAAGTTCGGGTACGGGCATCCGATCCACTCGCCCGTAACGCATGTCCCGATGGGAATGGTGATTGGCGGCTGCCTGTTCGTGGCCTTGGGTTTCCTCTTCAAGAAGCCGGCCTTCTACAGGACGGCGCTGCATTGCTACGCCTTCGCGCTGGCCGGCATTCCGCTGGCGATGTTCCTGGGGTACATGGACTGGCAGCACTTCTATCATGGCGTATGGCGGAAGGAAATCGTTGCCAAGATCATTCTGGCCACCGCGCTGTTTGTGGTCTGTGTGTACAACGTGCGGCGGCTGAGCAGGGAGCCAGCGGACGAGCGTATTACGGTGGCAGCGGCGCTCCTCAGCCTGGCCATTGCGGGCGCCGTGGGATTCTTTGGCGGGGAGATTGTTTATGGCGGATAGAAGGGCGCTGCGGTTCCTCAGTCTTCTCCTGCTTGCCGGTGCGCCGTATCTCTCTCTTGAATCGATGGCCATTGACGGCGATGGCGCCCCCTCGGACACTTCGGTGGGCGTTGACGAGCATCTGGGCGGGGTGATCCCGGCTGACATCGCGTTCTACGACGAACATGGTGCCAGGCGGACTATGGGCGAACTGGTCGACCGTCCGACGATCCTCGCCCTGGTATTCTATCATTGCCCCGGCATCTGCGGCATGATCCAGGGAAATCTCGGCGGCGCGCTGAAGGACGTAAAGAGGGCTGCGGGCGGGGACTACCGCATTCTCTCCGCCAGCTTTGACGACGAGGAGACCCCTGACCTTGCGGCGGAGGCCGCCAGCAACTACACCGGCATCGCGGGCATGGCGTTGCCGGAGGGCGCCTGGCGCTTCACGACGGGCGACGCCGCGGACATCAAGCGAATTTGCGACGCGGTGGGATTCCGGTATGTCAAGAATGGCACGCATGACTATACCCATCCGGCCCTCGTGACAGTTCTCTCCAAGGATCGCAAGATCATCCGCTATCTTTACGGAACCCAATACCTGCCGCTGGACATTGAGATGGCGCTCTCCGAGGCGGAGCGCAACCAGCCGGGCGTGTCGATCCGGAGAATGATTTCCTACTGCTACAGCTACGACCCGAAAAGCGGCAGGTATGTATTCGGCCTCTTCAGAGTTGCTGGCGCTACGACGATCACGGTGATGGGGATTCTTCTATTCTTCCTGCTTCGGCGGCGGCCGGAACGCGGGCAGGGCGGGGGGACGCCATGAGCGCCGACCACGCATCGCCTCAGGCGAAGTCCTTCTACCAGGAGTCCGACCCGCCTCAATACAAAGGGCTGACGGGCTGGCTCATTACGCACGACCACAAGCGGATTGCGCTCCTCTACGCGGCCGTAATTCTTGCGTGGTTCGTCGTGGGCATGTTCATCGGCCTGCTCATGCGGGTTGAGCTCATGAAGCCCGGCCCGACCATCATGACAGCTCAGATGTATAACGGATTCTTCACGATGCACGGCGTGATCATGGTGTTTCTCTTCCTGATCCCGGCGATGCCCGCCATCTTTGGCAATTTCATGCTGCCGATCCAGATCGGCGCGCGCGATGTGTTCTTTCCGAGAATCAACCTGCTCTCCTTCTATCTTTACTTCACGGGCGGGTTCATGCTCCTGCTCGCGTTGTTCTCAAGGGGGACGCCGGACACCGGCTGGACTTTCTATGTGCCGTTCAGCATCTCCTCCCGCACCGATGTGTCCGTTTCTGTGTTCGCCCTGTTCATCATTGGCATGTCAACGATCCTCACCGGGCTGAACTTCATCACGACGATACACCGGATGCGTGCCCCGGGGATGAAATGGACGCAAATGCCGCTCTTTGTCTGGTCGATCTATGCCACGTCGTGGGTACAGGTGCTTGCGACGCCGATCGTGGGGATCACGCTCCTGCTGGTCCTTGCGGAGCGCGTGCTCCATCTGGGGCTCTTCGATCCGGCGATGGGCGGGGACCCGCTGCTTTACCAGCACCTGTTCTGGATGTATTCGCACCCGGCGGTGTACATCATGATCCTGCCCGCGATGGGCATTATCTCCGAAATCGTCCCCGTCTTTTCTCGCAAGGCGG
>CAYRKB010000045.1:3361-28118 GCA_964424705.1 uncultured Victivallales bacterium | reverse complement strand
TCAACCTGCCCAAGTGTTTCGAACTGGCGCTGCACGACGGGATCGACCCGCAAACCGGACGGCGGCTCGGGCCGGCGACCGGCGCGCCGGCAGCGCTCGACACCTTCGAGAAGCTGCTGGAGGCCTACAATCGGCAAGTCTCCTATTTTCTCGAGCTCATGGTATGCTCGGACAGTACCACGGACAGACTCGCCGGGCAGTTCGCCCAGGCGCCTTTCCTCTCATCGATCATCGACGACTGCATCGAGCGCGGCATGGACATGAGCCAGGGCGGGGCGCGGTATAACTTCACGGAGATACAGGGCATCGGCATTGCGCATGTGGTCGACTCGCTGCTTAACGTCAGGAGGCTTGTCTACGAGACCGGGGAGATGACGCTCTCCGGGCTGGTCGCCAAGCTCGACAATGGGTTTGAAGGAGACGAGCCGCTGCGCCGCAGGCTGATGCGGATGAGGCCGGCGTATGGCGATCACTCGCCGGAGAGCTCTGGGATGGCGCGTACTGTTGTGCACAGCTTCTTCGGGCAGTGCGAGCGGCACACCAATCCGCGCGGCGGACCGTTCCGCCCCGGGCTGCTGGTGTGGACGCTCTACGATGACTGGGCCGATACGGTGGGCGCGCTGCCAGACGGACGCCGGCGCGGCGAAGCCATGGTGTCGAGCATCGGACCGCGCGGCGAGGCCGTGATCGATACGCCCACGTCGGTGATCCAGGACGTTACGTCCTTCGACCACTGCCGCTGCGCGGGCGGCCTGACACTGAACCTGCGCTTCGATGCGACCCTCGCCCGCACCCGGCTGGGTGTCGACGCGATCGTGTCGCTGATGGAGACCTACTTCAACCGCGGCGGGATGCAGCTCCAGGTCAACGTCGTCGACAGCGCCCTGCTGCGTGAGGCGCGGGAACACCCCGAGGTTTACGCGGACCTCCTGGTACGAGTCAGCGGCTTCTGCGCCCACTTTGTCGACCTCAGTGCCCGCGCGCAGGAAGAATTCATCGCCCGGGCGGAGTTCGTCGCAAAGTGAACGGGCTGGCGAGCCATGGCTTGGCCTGAGTGTTTGTACGGTACAGTGAGCGGAGGAGGATAGGTCCACAGAGAAGAAGCGGCCTCATGAATAGGCGGGATCTCTCGCTGGCGGGCGCGTACAACGTTGACAGGTGCACCGGGAACTTTGCGGCGCTTCGTTCAGAGTGCTGGATCTGATATCCGAAAGCGGCGCGAACTTCCCGTATTGCCCCGCCAAGTTGTGCCGTCTATACTCCGCGCCATGAAGAAATCAAAAGTTGCTGTACTGCGGACGTCGCCCGCCACCGTGCTGGAGGACTATCACCGCCTGATGAATCTTGCCGGCTACCAGGACGTCCTGCCGAAAGATCGCGATACAGCCCTCAAGATCAATATCAGCTGGCACTTCTTCTTCCCCGCCTCGTCCACGACGCCCTGGCAGCTGGACGGCGTCATTCGTGCAATGAAGAGGGACGGCTACCGAACGGACCTCATCCACGGGTGCCACAACCGCACCGTGGTGATCGACGCGCATCTCGGGGAGCGCGAGAATAAACATATCGACGTGATCCAGGCCCACGGATTGCGCAACGTGCACCTGTATGAGAACGAGGAGTGGGTCAACGTGCGCGATGCCGTAGGCAGCCTGGCGGACAAGTTCCTATGCCTTAACCAGGTGTACCCGCAGGGCTTCATGATTCCCAAGCGTTTTATCGGCGAGAACATCATCCATCTTCCCACGGTGAAGACCCATGTATTCACGACCACCACCGGAGCCATGAAGAACGCGTTCGGCGGGCTGCTTAATGAGAAGCGGCATTGGACGCATCCCGTGATTCACGAAACGCTGGTCGACCTGCTGATGATTCAGAAGAAGATTCATAGCGGCGTGTTTGCCGTGATGGATGGAACGTTCGCGGGTGACGGCCCCGGTCCGCGCTGCATGATTCCGTATTGCAAAGACATTCTCCTGGCATCGGCGGACCAGGTCGCGATCGATGCCGTTGCCGCGAAGCTCATGGGCTTTGATCCGCTGCGCGACATCAAGTTTGTGCGTCTCGCCCATGAGCTGGGGCTCGGGTGCGGCGATCCGCGCGACATCGAGATTGTCGGCGACGTCGAGGCTGCAAAGGAGACATGGAACTTCGTCGGGCCGTTCAAGAAGATGACCTTTGCCAGCCGCATGCAGCACAAGATCTATTGGGGCCCCCTGAAGAAGCCGATTGAGTGGTCGCTCAAGACCATCCTTGCGCCGTGGGCCTATATCGCCAGCGTGCTGTACCACGATTCCTTCTGGTATCCGACGCACCAGAAGATCGTGCGCGATATCCTGAACAGCCCGTGGGGGCGCCTCTTTCATAACTGGAAGTCGCTGCAGATCCCGCCCGACCAGAAGACGGCGCGCGGCTGGGACAACCTCGGGCCGGCGTCCTCCGAGCTCAAGAGGGAGACCATGGCGCTCCTGAAGCAGTCATTTCGGGTCCTCGGCACGTGTATCAAGGAGTCCCCGGAGTTTTCCGCGAAGCGCAGGCACCAGGGCTCGGACAAACGCTGACGTTTCCGCTCCCGTCGCTCTGACCCGTGCCCTCGCGGCTTGCCTCAGCCTGCGCATGGCTTTCCTCATCAATCCCTTGCTGCCGCCTCATGGAAGTGAACCGTGTCGCAGGCACAGCTGAGACGCTGCGTGGAGCCCTGGCGGTCGCAAAACTGAGAAAGGATACCGCGACAGGGTTAATTATGCTGCAGCCGGCTTGCCCGCGGGGCGCCGGGGGCGCCCGCGGGAAACGCGAGCATTTGTTGACTTGCCGTGGCCTCGACCGCGTCACATGCCTATCTTGCTCGGCGTGATCAATATATTGCTACCACTATGGCATAGTATTAGCTATGATATGCCCACGGAGGATATAGGACCGATGCAAATACCCAATGTGGAATGCCGGAGTCGCCTGGCGAAGAATGTCTGCTCGCTGGTGATTGTGTATACGCTTGCTGTCAATTCCCCGCGGAAGGCCCGCGCCGAGGATGCGCTGGATTTCAAGGCGATGTACTACATGGAGGACGGGGCCCGCATGAAGGTCTTTTCTCCTACGGTAGCGTTGCAGCACGAGCTGTCGCCTGCGCTTTCGATCCGTGTTGACGGGATGTATAACGCCATCTCGGGCGCGACACCTACCGGAGCGCCTTCCCGTTCCCCTTCTTCTTCTGTGGCTCCGCTGCAGCCGAGTCAGCCTTCGAGCCAGACGTCGAGCGGACCCTCAACGAAGAGCCGTCCGTCGTCCAGGCCGGCGCCCGTTCAGGTGGCGCCTCGAAGTGGCGGCGGCGGAGGAGGAGAAGGAGGGGAGGATGAATCCGAGTCGGACGACGGTGGCGGCGACGACAAGCTCTCTGTCATGCGTTCTCTTGCACGAGGACAGGGGTTCTCAAAGACGGTGAACGGCCTCTCCGCGGCCACGCCTGCGCCGAAGCCTCCTCCGCCGCCTGCGCCTGCACCAAAGCCTTCGTCCGGTTCTTCGTCTCGATCGTCGAAGCCCTCCGGCGCGCCGTCAACAACTCAGCAGGCGCCGGCTAGTGATAAGGCGACCGTTGCACCGCCTCAGGGCCCGACTACCAACAGCACGCCGAGGGTGCCCACCACAACCGTCAGCGATACCCGCTATGCAGGGAACATTGAGCTGATCGGCAAATGTGGGCGACATACTCCGTCCGTTCTCTTTTCGTACAGCACCGAAAGCGATTACGAATCTCTTGGGATTGCCGCCAAGAACAGCATTGATTTCAACCAGAAGAACACGACGCTGTTGCTCGGCTGCGCGTACACGCACGATCTGGTCAAGCCTTCCAACGGGGTGGCGGAGGGCACCAAGGACACCGTGGATGTCATGGCTGGCGTTACCCAGGTGCTGGGCCCGCAAACGGTGTGGACTTTCAATATTCTGCTCGGCCGGGTGAACGGGTTCATATCGGATCCTTACAAAGTGGTGGAACTCAACGGCTCGCTGGTTCCTGAGAAGCGCCCTGACGCCAAGGATAAGAGCATCGCCTATACCTCGTTGACGCACTACTTCGAGGGCCTCCGGGGCAGCGTCGAGGGCTCGTACCGGTACTATCAGGACGGATTTGGCATTAGCGCCCACACGCTTGCGCTCGCCTGGTACCAGAAGCTCGGAGCGCATTGGGTTGCGCGCCCCCTCTTGCGCTACTATTCACAGAGCGAAGCCGACTTTTACGATGTGCGCTTCTCCGGCTCGCCGGAGTTCTATTCTTCGGACTACCGGGTGTCCGCGCTCAACGCGCTGGGGTACGGTTTCAAGATGATCTGGATGCCCACCTCGCGCCTGTCGATCGATGCCAGCTTCGAGCGTTACGAGCAGAGGGGAACTGACGGCATGACGCCGGGCGATGTCTACCCCTCTGCGAACATGTTCATTGTGGGAGCGCGCATATGGCTGTGATGCAGACTGAGCCCGCCAGCCTTCTCCTGGACTGCCCGACGGATGGGCGAGGGGAGTTCCATACCTTGAAGTTCAGGGCTTTTGGGACAGTGTGCCGCGTCGACTTCCAACTCGAGCCGTGGGCCGCGGCGTCTGAATTCAAGAGCCTGATTCTCGCCTGGTCCGCCTCCTTTGAGGAGAAGTTCTCCCGCTTCAAACCCGACAGCCTGATCTCGCGCATCAACCGCGCGGCCGGGCGTGAGCCGGTGCCGCTTGACGACGAGGCGGAAAGCCTGTTCACGCTGATCGACTGGTTCCATTGGAGTTCGCAAGGCATTCTCGATCCCACGGTTCTTCCCCTGCTTGAACTGTGGGACTACCGTGGGGATGCGCCACAGGTTCCGAGCGACGAAGCGGTCCAGTCGGCGCTGCAGTTTGTCGGATGGAAGCGTGTGGAGCACCGGAACCGGAGGCTGTATTTACCCGCGCCCGGCATGCGCATCGATGTGGGCGGAATTGCGAAGGAATATGCGGTGGACCGCGTGGTCAGCATGGGGCTCGCCGCAGGCATTACCCGCCTGATGGTCGACTTCGGGCATGATCTACGCGTCGCGGGTGAGGCGCCGCAGGGCGGCCCCTGGCGTATTGGTCTGGAGGATCCGCATGATCCGGGGCGCTGCCATGCCGGCTTGGCTGTACTGAACCGCGCTGTGGCGACCTCCGGCGACTACCTGCGCGGATTTACGGCGGGAAACCGCCGGCACGGTCACATTCTGGACCCGCGCACGGGATACCCCGTAAGCAATGGGTGCCGCTCGGTCACGGCGCTTGCGCCGACTTGTACGGAGGCAGGCGTGCTTTCCACGACGGCCTTTGTCCTCGGCGCGGACGAGGGGATGGATCTCATCGACGAGCGGTATCAGGTGGAAGGGTGCATTGTGACGGAGAGAAGCATTCATTACTCATCGAGGTTTCATGAATATGCGATTGAATGACAGCCGCAGGTGGATGACAACCGCTGTGTGGGTTTCGATGGTGCTGGCGGCCGTGGCGGGACCGTGGAGAGAGGGCGACAAGCTGCCGGCCCTGGCAGGGAAGGATCTTGAGGGTGCGCTGCCGAAGACGGCGGGGAAGGTGGTCTTAATCGACTTCTGGGCCTCCTGGTGCGGGCCTTGCAAGGCCTCGTTCCCTGTCCTCGACCAGCTCCAGAAGGAATTCGGCAGCAGGGGGCTTATCGTGCTGGGCATTAACGTGGACAAGGAGCCCGCGGCCATGCAGCAGTTTTTAAAAGATCACCCGGTCTCTTTCACTGTCGTGCAGGACAAGCATCAGAAGCTGGTGGAGGAGGCGGCGATCGAGGGCATGCCCACATCGTTCATGGTGGACCGCGCCGGAAAGATCCGGTTTGTGCATCGCGGGTTCGTGGGAGACAAGACGGAGAAAGAGATGCGCGCGCACCTTGAAGTGCTGCTCGCGGAAGGAGTCAAACCATGACGAAGCGCATGATCATCGTTCCTGCCCTCTTTTGTGCCCTGTGTGCCGGGCTGGGGGGGTGCGCCACGGTGCGCCCGTGGGAGCGCGGCACGCTGGCCGATTACACGATGCGCCCGGATCGCGACCCGCTCGACGAAAGCCTGCAGGAGCACGTCTACTTCACGCGCGAGTCTGCCGCAGGTGGCCGGGGGGTGGGCGGCGGGGGCTGCGGCTGCAACTGAAGCGTCGTAGACATACGTCGGCCGCCCTGCTAATCTTGGCCCCATGGGTGAGATTATCCATCTTCGCATCTTGCAGGGCCCCTCGTTCGGCCAGGAGCACTCCGTGCCTCCAGAAGGCCTGACCTTTGGGCGCTCCGGCTCGAGCGACGTCGTGATCCTTGATGACAAGCTGTCGCGCAAGCACTGTCGTTTTCTATACCGCGCGGGGAATCTAGCCGTGGAGGATCTCGACAGCTCGAACGGAACGCGGGTCAACGGCGTCGAGGTCCGCGAATCCCAGCTCAAGACCGGGGACGCGATCGCAATCGGCGACACGGTGATCAATGTGATACATGCAAGCCTTCGTGCGCCTCTGACTCTGAAGCAGGTTGTGGATCAACCCTCAGCGGCCGCGGCGTCGGCGGGCCGGCCGGCGACGCCGGTTTGGGTGCGCGTGCCTGCGTGGCTCGCGCTGATCGTCTGGCTTCTTTTTCTCGCCTACTGTTTGATCCCTCGTGAACCTGCGGGGTAAAGGATGAGCACTTCCCGGCAGGTCGCGACCGACAAACAGCTGGCCCGCGAGCGCGTGGCGAACCTGCGCGATGAGATTGCGCGCCACAATCACCTCTATTATGTCGTAGCGGCGCCGTCTCTGACGGATCGTGAGTATGACGAGCTGTACGATGAACTGAAGTCCCTGGAGCAGCAGTTTCCAGAACTGCTGACGCCTGATTCTCCCACGCAGCGTGTGGGCGGCCAGCCGCTCAAGGAATTCACGCCGTTCCGGCACCGGGTGCCGATGCTATCCCTGGACAAGGGCGAAGACCTACGGGAGCTTAAGCTGTTCGAATCGCGCGTGGGTAAGGAGCTGTCGGGCGAGAAGATCGAGTATATCGTGGAGCCCAAGATCGACGGGGTTTCGATCAGCGTTCACTATGAGCACGGCCAGCTGAAGGTCGGGGCGACCCGCGGCGACGGAGCCGTGGGCGACGACATTACGGCCAACCTCAAGACCCTCCGCGACGTGCCGCTGCGCCTGCGCGGCCCGAACCCGCCGGCGCTCCTGGAGGTGCGCGGGGAGGCCTACATGCGCGAGGAAGACCGAATTGCGCTGAACCTCGCGCTCGAGAAGACCGGCGGGAAACCTTTTGCCAACACGCGCAACGCGACGGCCGGCTCGCTCAAGCAGCTCGACCCGCGGGTTGTGGCACAGCGCCCCCTGCGGGCAGTGTTCTACGCGATCGGGGCACGTGAGGGCGTCGAGTATAATACGCATGAGGAGGAGCTCGACGCCCTGGCGGAACTGGGGCTGCCGACGCCCCGGATCCGCTGGAAGTGCACGAGCGTCGAGGATGCGCTGGAGCGCGCCGAGGAGCTCAAGCGGCGCGAAGCGGAGCTTCCCTACGATATTGACGGTGTGGTCCTGAAGCTCAACGACATCGGCCAGTCCCAGCGCCTGGGGCGCACGGCCAAGGCGCCCGCCTGCGCGATTGCCTACAAGCCGAAGCACTGGCTGAAGCAGCGCGAGACCCGGCTGAACGACATTACCATCCAGGTTGGCCGCACGGGCGTTCTCACGCCCGTGGCGGAGCTGGAGCCGGTGCTGCTCGACGGCACACAGATCTCCCGGGCTACGCTGCACAACGAGGATGAGATCCGCCGCAAGGATATTCGCATCGGCGACGCCGTCATCATCGAGCGCGCCGGGCGGGTGATCCCGGCCGTCGTGCGCGTCGTCCTTGAAAAGCGGTCCGGGCAGGAGCGCGAGTTCTCCATGCCCGCGCGCTGCCCGGCCTGCGACAGCCCGGTCACGCGCAACCGCATCACCTCCGGCGGGAAAGAAGAAGTCGCGGTGCGCTGCAACAACCTGCAGTGCCCCGCGCAGAAGACCCGTCGCCTGGAATACCTGGCAACCCGCGCCGCGCTGGACATCGAGGCGCTGGGCGGCAGCGTGGCTGACATGCTGGTCGAGCGCGGACTGGTGCAGGACCCGCTGGACCTGTTCGACCTCAAGCTGGCGGATCTCGCCAGGCTGAACCTCGGGACGGAGGCGGAGCCGCGCATCCTTGGCCAGAAGAATGCTGAGAAAATACTGCAGGCGGCCGAGCGGAGCCGTGCGCTCCCGCTCAGCCGCTGGCTCTTCGCGCTGGCCATTCCCGACGTGGGATCGGCCACGGCGCAGGCCCTCGCCGCCGTGCATGACGACCTGGCCGCCGTCGCCGGCTCACAGATTCTTCGGGATCTCGTCGCCCGCGCGGAGAAGAAGGATGAGCTAAAGCAGGCCAGAGCGCGTTCGCGGGAGGCAGGCGAAAAGAACGAAACGGAGCGGACGGCTATGAGGTCGCGCGCGGAGCAGCTGAACGCGGAGATTGCCGGCATTGAAGCACGCCTTGCAGCGTACGAGTTGCCTGACGTCGGGCCGGCTGTGGCGCGGAGCATTCTTGACTATTTCGCGTCCAGCGACGGGCAGCGGACCCTCGAGCTCCTGAGGGGTCTGGGAATCGATCCCAAGGGTCGCGGGGCTGCGAGCCCCGGCGCGGCAGATGCGCCGCAAACGCTCGCAGGCAAGACATTCGTTCTCACCGGCACGCTCGCCGGCATGGCGCGGGAGGCGGCTTTCGAAGCCATCCGCGCGCACGGCGGCACGGTGACGAACTCCGTCAGCAAGAAGACCAGCTACCTGGTTGCCGGGGCGGAGCCCGGCGACCGCAAGTTGGCCGAGGCGGAGAAGAGCGGCGTGCCGGTCATCGATGAGAAGGCGTTCATGGCGCTGCTCGGAGTCGGGCCCGTGGCCCCCGAGCCCGACGACCTCTTCACGCTCGCCAGTCGGAAGAAGTGATAGGGCGGGAGTGCGGATTCCCTGCGACGCCGTGTCGGCGCGAGGGGAGCAGGTGTACGGAGTGGAGAGACCATGGTCGAAAAACTCCCGCCCGGGTGTGAGCGCATGCTGTGCGCGCTGACGTCCATTCTATTGACGGCATGCGTGTCCTTCGGGACAAACACACCCCCCTCGGTCGTAACGCTGGAAGGTTATGACGCTGAATACGGACCCGCACTCCCAACGACGTATATAGCCGCAGACACGCCCGACATCGAGCGCGTTACCGGGGACGGAAAGTACGCTCTGCTGGCGCCGCACGGGTGGCACACGGCCATTATCAACCCAATGCTCGGTGGTAACCGGCATGTTGATGATTACAGCATTTACCTGTGGTCGCTCGGCACGGGAAGAGTGGCCAGGAGATTCAAGGGGCATCGCGCGCTGGTTACAGGCCTGAGCGTTGCACCGGGAGGAGCACGGTTTCTGTCCGGCGCTCTCGACGGATCGTTGCTCTATTGGGACATGGAGTCGGGCAGGATTCTGCAGAGGCTCAGGGGGTATTCCGAAAAGGACATGAGCATAGCGTTTGCGGCGAAGCGGAATGTCGCCGCGACGGCCGCTCACAAGCAGCCACTGAATGTGTGGGACCTGACATCCGGCAGGATAGTCTATACCAGCAGCGAAAAGAGAACATGGGGCGATCCTATAGCGATGTCCCCCGAAGCAGACCAGCTCGCCTGGGTCGCGGAGGACGGCGTGATACACATTGTGGACATGGCGTCAAAGAAGGAGACTGCCGCCTTGGGCGTTGGGCGCCGTGCCAATGAAACGAGCGTGCGGGCGTTAGCCTTCTCGCCGGATGGAACTCTCCTCGCGGCCGGCGAATTTCGAGAGGTGAGAATCTACATGGTGTCCTCGGGACAGATCGTTGCGCGTCTTCGGCACCCCTATAGTGCGGCCGGCGATTACGTCGCCGGCATGGATTTCGCAGCAGAGGGGAAACGACTGCTGACATTCGGAGACCATCGACAGGTATTTCTCTGGGATATTGAAGACGGACGGATTCTCAAGGAAATGGAAGTGGCTGGACCGTCAGTGGTTGATGCACGGATTGTCAGCGGCGGCTCCAGGATCGTGGCACTGCAGGGAAACTCCTGGGATGCGTACGCCTGGGGCTTGGAGGAACGTCCAGAACCCGCTCGGCAATCCATCCCGATTGTGGCAGAGATTGAGCAGGGCCAGGTTGTGCCTTCGTCTCTCACATTCAGTCCGGACGGGAAGACGCTTGCCGCGGTGGTGGCGATTCCGCAGAACAGCTGCGGCGAAATTGTCTTCTGGAACACGGAGTCATGGCAGATCGAGCGAAGACTTGAATCCCTGGATGCTTCAAAGGTGCTGACGTTCTCGCCGGACGGCAAAGAGCTTGTCACGTCTGACGATTCGTCGACCTACATCCGTTCCTTGATCTCAGGCGACTACGTGAGCGTGGCGCCGGGGGCGCGCCTGACGCAGACAAGAAGAACCCACTACCCGGACACGCAAACCGTTACGTACGCCACGTTCTATAACCCGCAGGGCATTTTCTATCCCCCGAGCGGCACCCCCGCTGTTTTCGCACGCGACGGGGACATTAATTGCCGACTCTGGGACCTGAAATCCATGCAGCCGATGTCGGACTACGCGCTCGATAAGTTTGCCTCAGTCTGCATGACGCCGGACCTCAAGCATTTTCTGACACGCACGAATAGAACGACGGTTCTTCTGTGTTCTGTTGACACGGGCAAAGAGGTGGGACGCTTCGCCGATGTTGAGGACTACAGGCTGTCTATTTCTCCGGACAGCAGTCGTTTTCTGGCATGCCGGGATCATGGTCGGGAGTTTGCGCTATACGATATCGCGGAGAAGAAGATGATTTCTTCGTTTCACGTCTCCTGCGCATCGATCAACGGGCCCGTTGTCATGCTGGACAGCACCCGGGGTCTCGTTACACACGACGACATCCAGATTCGACTGTGGGACTTCGTGAAAGGCAAAGAGCTTTACAGTTTCTATGCACACGGGTCAACGGTCACCGGGTTGGCGGTGTCGCCAGATCGAACGCTTGCGGCGTCGGTGGACTTCTACGGCAGGATCCTTGTGTGGAGGATTCCCGCCGCGATGTGATTCGCGGTTTCCTGCTTGTCCGGATCGAATATTGGACAATGCGGTTGGTGACGTACAATGGTGGTGTATACATCGGAGGTGGTGCATGGGTAGGACGCAAAGTCCGCGGAAGTCGAGAATGCCCACCTGATGACCCTGAACACCAGGCACTACCCCATGATCAGAGGCCTGCTTCCGGCGTACACAAAGACTCC
This sequence comes from uncultured Victivallales bacterium, assembly GCA_964424705.1. Lineage (GTDB taxonomy): Bacteria > Verrucomicrobiota > Kiritimatiellia > UBA8416 > CAYRKB01 > CAYRKB01. The sequence continues at coordinate 16,809 of CAYRKB010000045.1, read as the reverse complement.
CGGCGCTGGGTAGGCTTTTCGGTCTTAGCCCGCGCGGCACCCGCTCAGCCCTTCAGCACTTCCTTCTCCAGCGTTCCGTAGCGGCCGAGGAGGTCGGTGTAGACCGCGTGCGCCGCGGGATCGGGGTCGAACGCTTTGCGGAAGGGCGGGGCGCCCGCCATGACTTCGGCAAACCGCACGAACTTCTTCTCTTGCCTGCAGCGGAAGCCGTGCAGGGCGCGGTAGGCGGCGCCGAGCGACGAGGAATTGGGCTGGTCCCCTACAAACACGGGGACGCCGAAGACGTTGGACAGGATTCGCAGGATCCCCTGGTTGGCCGAAGCGCCGCCCGTGGCGAGGATGCTTCGGGGGCGGATCCCGATGTTGCCGCCGTGCAGCCGCATGGACAGAAACTGGCCCTCGACGACGGCGCGCACGTCATGTTTCGGGTCAAACGCGCCGACCCGCTGGTTCGAGCCGCTGAACCGGTGGAAGCCGGTCTTCAGGATGGGGGGCGTGATTTCCGGCTCTTTGATGTAGAAGCCGATTTGTCCTACGTTTCCCGCCGGGCTTGACTGCAGCAGACGGTCGAACTCCGGCCACGAGCCGCCCGCCGCCTGGTCGCGCACGGACTCGCGTGTGAGGGATCCGTTCTTGAAGCACACCATGGCCATGTAGGCGGCGGGCTCCACGGGGTTGACGAAGATGTGTCCCTCGTCCGCTGATGGCTTCGGCTCCGCCAGCGAGCCGAACATCGTGTCGCTCGTGCCGAGGCTCACCGCCACGTCGCCGGTTTCCTGCAGGCGCAGCCCCGCGAGGCTGCACGGGTTATCCCCGGAAGAGGCCACCACGGCGCACTGCGGGCTGAATCCATAGCGCTTCGCGAAGAAGGAATGAATCGTTCCCACCGTTTCGTGCGATGCGACGACCGGCCCAAGCAGCGCGGCCAGGCCGGGGGCGGTTGCGGCAAGGGCGTCGGGAGCCCAGTCCTTTCGCCGCAGGTCCATGAGGTTCATGCCCGATCCGTCGCTCGCGTCGATCGGCGCATAATCGCCGATGAGCACGGAAGCCACAAAGGAGCTCACCAGGGCGATGCGTTCGGTCGCCGCGTAGACGTCCGGGTTGACCTGGAAGATTTTTGCGATCTGGTTGCCCGTGAAGCGCTCGTACGCGCGGGAGCCGGTGAGCGTGGCGACGGCCTGCGGCCCGCCGAGTGCGGCTTCAAGCGCGCGGCACTGCTTCGTTGTGCTCGAATCCATCCAGATCGGGGAGCCGGCGAGGGAGAAGCCGCCTGACAGCTGCTCTGTCAGCGTCTTCCGCGGGTCGAGGCCCTGCAGCGTTTGCCGCGCGCCGCGCTTCAGCCATACGCTGCCGTGCTGCTGCCCGGAGCCCGCAATCGCGGCCACATCGGCAAGCGGCCAGCCCGCGGCCTGCATGCGGTCGAACAGCATATCCAGCGCCGCGACCCACAGGGCCGGCGGAGAGGTAACCGTCAGCCCGTCGGCGCTCTTGTGCACGCCGCCGCGGGTCTTGAACGCGGGGAGATCCGTGTCGAAGGCCACTGCGACTTCGCCCGCCGTGGCAAGATCCTCGCCGATCAGGGTTGCCTTCAGGCTTTGCGTGCTTGAATCCAGGCCAAGAAAGAATCGCTTCATAGTCTCCTTTTACGTCTGAGCCACCTTGCAAATATGCAGGAACCGAAGGGCGCGTTTCCGTGCAATGTGCGTAACTCGGGCCGCGAGGTCAAGCAGAAGGCGCATTGGGTTGGACACGGCGGCGGCCGATTGCTACAACGTCCGCCAGGCGCGTGTTGCTCCTGACTCCGCCGATGCTGCAGCTGAACGCACCGTATCCCGCCACGCCGTTTCTTACTGCGTTCCTGCGCCGCGAGGGTTACGACGCGGCGCAGGACGATCTTTCCATCCGCCTCGCGCTGCGTCTGTTCAGCCGCGCGGGCGTGAAGGCCGTTGCGGAGGCCGCCCGGCGCGCCCCGGCGACACCGTCGGTCGACAGTTTCCTGGCGCAGGCCGATGCCTATGAAACCACCGTGGACGCCGCGGTGGCCCTGCTGCAGGGACGTGACGCGTCCGCCGCCCGCCGCATCGTGCGGCGCGACTTTCTCCCGGAGGGCCCGCGGTTTACGGTGCTGCGCGAGCTGGGCCGGGCAGCCGGCCGCGCCGCGCCCCTGGACGAGCTCTTCGGCACGAGCGGGCTGCTGGATCGCGCCTGCTACATCGCGAGCCTCTACCTCGACGACCTCGCGGACGCGGTGCGCGACGGCGCCGACGCGCGTTTCGGGTTTGCGCGCTACGGCGAGAAGCTGGCCTCCTCGGCGTCGCAATTCGATCCTCTTCTCGCTGCGCTGCGCGGCCGACCCACGCTGGTGGACCGCATGATCGATGAGCTTGCGGAGAGCTCCCTGCGCCGACACCGTCCCGCCGTCGTCGGTATCACGGCGCCGTTCCCGGGCAACGTGTACGGCGCCTTCCGCATTGCGCAGGCAATTCGCAGGTGTGCGCCCCGCGTGCGGGTTGTGCTTGGCGGCGGTTACGTAAACACGGAGCTTCGCGATCTGGGCGACGCACGCGTGTTCGACTTCTTTGACTTCATCACGCTCGACGATGGCGAGCTGCCGATGCTGCGGATTCTCGAGCACGTGCGGCGGGCGGCGCCCGCGCGCCTCGTGCGCACGTTCCGGCGCGTGCGGGGCAAGGTGCGGCAGGAGAAGGACCTGGCGTCGAAGGACCTGGAGCATGACGGGCGCCCGGCCCCTTGCTACGACGGGCTGCCGCTTGGCGAATACATTGCCCTGCGAGAGATGCCCAACCCGATGTACACGCTGTGGTCCGATACGCCGTGGAACAAGCTGATGCTCGCCCATGGCTGCTACTGGCGACGCTGCGCCTTCTGTGACACGAGCCTTGACTACATCTGCCGCTACGAGCCCGCCCGCGTGGAAACGCTGCTGGCGTGGATCGAGCAGTCCATCGCGCAGACCGGGCTCAGCGCGTTTCATTTCGTCGATGAGGCTGCGCCGCCGGCCCTGCTGCGCCGGCTGGCCGAGGCCCTGCTCGCGCGCGGGCTGTGCATCACCTGGTGGACGAACATAAGGTTTGAGAAGGCTTTTACGCCGGAGCTTGCGGGCCTGCTGGCGCGCTCCGGCTGCGTGGCGCTCACCGGCGGGATCGAGACCTGCGCGGACCGCTCCCTTCAGCTGATGGACAAGGGCGTGAGCCTGCGGCAGGCGGCCGCCGCGGCGCACGCGCTGGCGGGGTCCGGCATCATGGTCCACGCCTACCTGATGTACGGCTTTCCCGGGCAGACCGCGCGGGAAACGGTCAATGCGTTGGAATACGTGCGCCAGCTCTTTGTGGCCGGCGCCCTGCAATCCGCCTTCTGGCACCGCTTCGCGCTCACGGTGCATAGCCGCATGCACGGCGCCCCGGATCCGTTCGGGATCAGGCTGCTGCCCGTTGAGGGTGGCGCCTTCGCGCGCAATGAAGCGCCGTACCAGGCCGCCGGGCACATCGATCACAACATGCTCGGGGAAGGGCTGCGCACCGCAGTCTACAATTACATGCACGGCGTCGGCCTGCGCGAGGATGTGCGAGCGTGGTTTCGCGCGCCGGTTCCCAAGCAGAGCCTGCCGCGCCGCTTCGTGCGCGACGCGATCTAGATGGCGCCCCTACAGCAGCTTCCGCCGCTTGAGGTACAGGTAGATGGTGAGCGTCGTGGCCGCCGTCACGCCAAAGACCCATGCGTACGCCCACGGCCACGACGGCCACTCCGTGTTCGGCATATGCTGCACGTTCATGCCGTAGAAACTGGTGATGACCAGCATCGGGGTGGACAGCGTGGCCAGAACGGTGAGGACCTTGATGACTTCGTTGATGTGGCTCTGCTGAAGGTTGAGGAGGACATGGATCATGCTGGTAAGCGATTCACGGTACGTCTCGGACAGGTCGGTGATTCGCGCCAGGCGGTCGAGAAGGTCGCGGTAATACGGGAGCATGTGTGCGCGCACGAGCGGAAACTCGCCCCGGGCAAGGCGCGCGATCACCTCGCGTTGCGGCCCCATGATCTGCCGCAGGTTCTGCACTGCGGCCTTGAGCTTGAGAATGTCGTTGAGCGACTCCATCGACTTGGACGTGAGCACGTTCTTTTCGAGCTCCGCCATGTCGTTCGCCAGGCTGTCCAGCGCGGGGTCATAATTGTCGAGCAGCACGTCGAGGATGTTGTACGTCAGCCGGTCAGGCGCCTTGGCCACCGCTGAGGAGCTCTTCAACAGCCGGTCCTTGGTGACTGTAATATTGCGAAGCGGCTGCTCGTGATATGTGACGAGAAAGTTCTTGCCGATAAACATGTTCAGCTCGGTAGAGCCGAAGGCATGCTCGTGGTGGGAAAAGTCGATCGCGTGGATGACCATGAACAGGTAGGTGTCGTACTGGTCGATCTTGGGCCGCTCGGAAACGGCTATGCAGTCCTCGATCGCCAGCGGGTGGAACCCGAACACGCCTTCCAGAAGCACCGTGGCCTCTTGCGGGGTCGGCTGCTCCACGTCGACCCAGATCTGGACGTCCTCTTCGTACAGCGCGACGCGAAGGAATCCCAAGTCAGAATCCTGCCGGATCAACTTGCCTTTGCCGAAAACGTAATACTCAATCATGAACGGCTCCGCTGTCCGGCTTTTAAAGACGCTTCAGCGTCAACCTACGCCGCCAGCGCGCCCTGTGCAAGCCTTGAATCAGCCCTGAGACGTGGCACCCCGCCGCGCCGCTGACTGCAAGTACGCGCATTCGCCTATTTCTTAAGAAAAGCACCCGCGTGCACGCCGATATCCGAGGCCTTGAGCACAATGTGAGCGCAGGCCATGGCGTCCGACAGTGCTTCGTGGTGATGGAGCGGAATCGAAAAGTGGCGACAGACGTCCGACAATTTTGTGGGATGCAGGTTCCAATGGCGGCGCGAAAGCTTCATGGTGCATAGGTAGGGCACTGTGAGGGGTGGGGCGCCATGGGCGGCACAGCAGGCGTTCAAGACGCCCCGGTCAAAGGATGCGTTGTGCGCGGCCACGAACTCCACGCCTTGAAGCATGTCGGCCAGCCGGGGCCAGAGTTCGCCGAAAGAGGGCTCCCGCGCGACGTCTTCCCATTTGATTCCATGAAGGTACGAAAACACAAACTCACGACGCGGCGGCCTGATCAGGGCATATAGCTGGTTGACGATGGTTCCCTGTTCCGCCACAACCACCGCCACAGCGCAGGCGCTGTCGCGGCCATAATCAGCGGTTTCAAAATCCAGCGCGGCAAACCTGTTGAAGGGAAGGTACTTGGGCTTGCCCGTTCTCGGAGTCGTACTTTTCACGTTCCGTTCTTTCCCGTCTCCACGGACGACCCTCTTTGCCACGCGTACGTCTCCGTGGTCAACGTATCCGCCGCAAATGAAGTAGGATGATCTTCCTTCAGCCGGGCCGGAAAATCAAGTGCGCAGACCTGCTGCGCGCGCCATGGCTCCCGGTTCGAAATGCGTCTTGGAAATGGGTCGACTCAAGATGGTGAGCTGACTACAATACAAGCGTAATGGGTGAACGGGTGGAGGTGCTATGGCGTCTTGGCGTTTCTTTCTTTCCGTGGTCTTGGGCGCGTTCTTGCTGGCGGGCGGAAGCCTGGCGGGCCCGATTGTGTTGAAGGGGTCGTGGCATGAGGACTATCGCGGCACTCCGCGGCTGGATTTTCCTGATGCCGCCGCCGCGCGGGCGAAGTCGGCTGACGATTATCTTCGGGTCCAGAGCGGGCGCTACAAGCTTCCGGCGGACCTGTCCAACCTGCAGCTCATGAGCGTGCGGAGGAGCCTGGCGGGGAGCCATGCGCGATACCGGCAGGTGCTGAATGGGTTGCCCGTGGAGGGGGCGGAGATCGTAGTGTCACGGCGCAAGGCCGATGGCTCGGTGTTTCAGGTCTACAACAGCACGTATCCGGTTCTTGCGCCTGCCGCGGTCGCGAAGAGCGTTCTCAGCAAGGAGGCCTCCTTGCAGAAGGCATGGGACCACCTGCATGTGTATGGCAGGCTGAAGTCGGGGCCCAAGGCGGAGCTGGTTTACATGCCGCACAAGAACGGTTTCAGGCTGATCTACAAGACGTTGATCGCCACGGACGGCCCGGACGGGTACTGGGAACACAAGATTGATGCCGTGTCGGGGGACGTGGTGTCGGTGCGACGGCACGAGGTGAGCGAAAAGCATGCTGCCGACGACGTTCCCGATTTCTCGGCCTACAAAGGCCCCACCACATCGCTGCAGGCTGAATTGCTCCGCCTGCAGCCCGCCGCGCAGGTCAGCGTGAAGGCGTCCGGGACGTCCGCGAAGAGCACCGTCGATGGAACCGCGCTGGTCTTCGACCCTGACCCGCGCACGACGCTTGCCAACGACTTCCTGTTGGACAGCAGCTCCGCGGCTTCTTTTGAGGGAGCCTATTTCACCAGGGCCCTTCGGGATATCACTCTCGACGCCGGCGTGTATTACCTTCAGGGCCCGTGGGTTTCGATTAACAACGTGTCTTCCGAGCCGCCCGCCACGCCGGTCTCGACCACGGCGAACGGGAATTGGACAGCCAAGCGCGGGAATAACGCGTTCAATGATGTGATGTGCTATTACCACATCGACCAGAGCCAGCGCTATCTCCAGTCGCTGGGGTATACGAACGATGCGGGCATTCAGGCGGTCTCCATCCCCGTGGATTCGGACGGCCTCAGCGGCCAGGACAATTCGCACTATGTGCCGGACCAGAACCTGCTTGCCTTCGGGCATGGCGGCGTGGACGATGCCGAGGACGCCGACGTCATCCTGCACGAGTATGCGCACGCCATCACGTACGACACCACGCCCGCGTGGGGCGGGGGTGACTCGGACGCTATTGGCGAGGGCTTCGGTGACTACTGGGGTGCTTCATACAGCTGGACGTGCGTGAACGGCTCCACGTATCACCCGGCATGGGCGTTCTCGTGGGACGGCCATAGTGCGGATACGTGGTCCGGGCGAGTTCTTGACAAGACGAATCTCACGTACAACCAGAGCCACACGTACACCGCCCACGAAACCATCGGCGGGGTCGCGAACTATTCGGACCAGCTCTGGAGCGCGCCGATCTATCAGGCGTTCCGTGATCTCATCAGCCTGGGCAGGCCCCGCACGGAGATGGATACGATCATTATCGAATCGTTCTTCGGCGTGGGCAGCGGAGTGAAGATGAGGGACATGGCAAACGCCACGGTCAAGGCTGCCATGGAACTCTTTCCGGACGGGCCGCACGCAGCGGCGTACTACACTCGCTTTGCAAACCAGCTTATCCTTGTTTCGTATCCGTTGCCGGATCCGGTGGTGATCTGTCCGGCTGGCGGGGAGGCCTTTACGACGGGCGCAGTCATAATTGTTCAATGGGACCGCAGCGGGGCGCCGTCCAAGGCGGCGGCCCGCATCGAATACACCTGCCAGCTGTCCGGCGGGGTCGCGTATTTCAACGACTCGGTGGAGGGCGGGGCGAACGGGTGGGCTGCCAGCAAGACGGGCGGCTCGGACTGGTATATCACTGCGTCAGGCAGTCATAGCCCTGTCCAGAGCTGGTTCGCCGCTGGCGACAGCGGCGGAGGGGACCAGTTTCTAACCCGCTCGTCCATTGTAGTGAGCAACGGGGCGGTCCTGTCGTTCTGGCATTCGTACGACCTGGAGCGCGGCTATGATGGGGGCGTGGTGGAAATCAGCACCGACGGAAGCATCTGGAGCGACGTGGGAGGCGGTGCCACTCTGAACGGGTACAATGCCACGATTTCTACACAGGATGGCAGTCCCATAGGCGGGCGCAGCGCCTTCAGCGGCTCGAGCGGGGGGTTCATTGAGACCAAGGTTTCGCTGGCGGCCTATGAGGGGAAGACTGTTTGGCTCCGGTTCCGGGAAGCGGATGACAGTTCTGTTGCGTCCGTCGGCTGGTGGGTGGATGACATCAGGATCTTTATCGATGCCCCGTGGACCGCCGTGGCGACAACTCCCACGAACACGTCGAGCTATGCGTGGAAGCTGCCGACAATTCCCGGCGTCAATTATGGTGTGCGGGTGATGCTGACGGGGAACGGTTGCACGGATTCATCCTGGGCGATGAGCCCGGCCTTCGGCGTGCTCGGGGACCTGGTGGTTTTCTTCGATCCGCAGGGCGGCACGGTGGATGTGGGCAGCAAGATCGTCACGAACGGTTTTGCCTACGCGGACCTGCCGACGCCGACAAGGGCGGGCTGCACGTTCGGCGGCTGGTGGACCGGTGTGGGCGGCTCTGGCTCCGAGGTGACCGCCGCGTCGACCGTGGCCATTTCAGGTCCCCAGACGCTGCACGCGTTTTGGCAGCTGACGCTCTCCGTGGCACCGGGCAACCGGCAGGTTGCTTACACAGCGGGCACCACGACGTTCACGGTCGGGAACACGGGCGGCGGCGCGATGGCGTATGCGGCGGATGAGTCGGAGTCCTGGCTCAGCATCGTGGACGGCGGCAGCGGCGGAAATACCGGAACCATCACGATTGCATATGGCGCAAACAGTGCCACGATCAAGCGCGTGGGAACCATCACGGTGACGGCCCTCGGGGCCGCTGGCAGCCCCGGAAGCGTGACCATCACGCAGGCCGCTGCGCCTGTTCCCGGACCCGACTTTGTGGTGGCCAACTTATCCATGACGCCGCCGGACCCGGCGATGGGGCGGACCTTCACCGTGTCGGCCTCGGTCCTGAATCAGGGCTCTTTGGCGGGTAACGCAGGATACCTCAGCGTGTGGGGCCATCATCCCAGCGCGGCGACTCCGGGCGAGCGCGGCGAGTTCAAGCGTTCCAGCGTGGGTACGCTTGCGCCCGGGCAGTCGAAGAGTGTGCGGTTCACCGGGATCCCCGCGCCTTCGCAGGCGGGGAGCTATGCGCTGCTCGCGTTCGTAGACAGCTCAGGGCGCACGGCGGAGATAGAAGAGGGCAACAACCAGGCGGCGCAGGCATACCAGGCGCTCGCACCGTACGTGGACCTTGAAGTCGTGGACGTTGACGTTGCGCCGCTGTGGCCGTTACCCGGCGGACGGCTGACATACTATGTCACGTTGCAGAACCGGGGCAATGTCCCGAGCCCGTCGACAAGGTTGAGCCTCTGGTCCGACCGGGCGGAGGAAGTCGAATGCGGGGACGTGGCGGGAACGTTCAGGACTGTGACCGCGCTGCAGCCTTGGCTGCCGCGCCGCGAGACAGTGACCAGCTTGACAGCCTCCAACGTGGCGGGAAGCTACACGCTCCGCGCATTTGTCGACAGCGCCTGCGCGCTGGCGGAGTTGACAGAGACGAACAATCAGGGGGTGTTGACGTACATCGTCTACAATCCGACGCCCAACCTGACCGTGACGAAGATTGTGCTTTCCGTCGGCAGCGCGTCCGCCTGGCAGGTGGTCAGCGTTACCCTAACGGTGATGAACACGGGTACGGGCCCGGCCGCGCCGGGGCGCGTGGGTCTGTGGATGGACCGGATGGCGGAGCCTGTCGCGGGCGAAAATCCGGATGCATTTGTTGACGTGGCCAGCGCGCTTGCCCCCGGCGCCAGCGTGAGCGTAAAGATCGCCAACGTGCCCGCGCCCGCAAGTGGCGCCCGAAAGCTTTGGGCGCTGGTTGACGCGAACGCCGCCGTCAACGAACTGAGCGAACTGGACAACGCGCGGGCGCTGCAATATGCCGTGAAGCCGTGAGCGGGCTGTTGTCTCCCCCGCCTGAACCAGGATGGAGGAGCGGAGAGGCGGCCGTTGGTGCGGAGCATCGTGGGACGGCAACGAGGAGTTTTCATGAGGGCGCGAGTTGTGATGGCAGCGGCCGCGGCGGGCGGGGCGCTCGTCCTGACTCTTGCCGTTTATCATGAGCGGCGCCCGGCGACGAGCGGTGAAGCCCGGCCGGTTGTGGCGGCCGCCGGGTCTTCCGTCGATCGTGTGGAAGCCGCGCCGCAGGGCGGCGCCGATTCGTTGAGTGGCAGGTCGGCCAGCGCGCAGGATGCGGCGGGAGGAGTCAGGTTGGCCGTTGCCGTCTCGGATCCTGCGAAGCCGGCGGCGGCCGTCGATGCTGGGGCGGCGCGGCTTCCGGACGTGGGACGTGCGGCGGAAATGGCGCTGCGAGGCGGCCCGGAAGATGTTGTTCAGCTGGTCGAGTTGAGCGATCGAGCGGAGAGTGACGGCGTGCGGGAAGGCGTGCTGCTGGAGATGTCGGGGATATCGAATGCCGCCGGGCGCGCGGTTCTTCTGGACGTGCTGAATATCGGCGACCAGGGCCTTGCGGGCGCCTCGCAGGCGGCCTTGGCGAACTGCATCGACGACCAGTGGGCGGGCGCGATCGCGGCAGCCTACGATGCCGAGCCGGACGCGGAAGCGCAGGCGCGTGTCGCCGACGTGCTAAGGTATGTTCGCAGCCCGTCGGCGGGGTCGAACCTGCTTGCGCTCTCGGAGAACTTGGACGAGGGGGAGGGCGGCGCCGATGCGCTGTGGTGCGCTGCAGCGGAAGCCATGGGGAACGTCGGCACCACGCAGGTTGTTGCCTCCCTTGTGCAGCGGCTGGAGGAGGCGGATGCCGCGGCGAGCGGGCCCGGCTATCAGGCTATGTTGGGCGCGCTTTCCCGCGTTGATAACCCCGAGTCGCGCCCCTTGCTGGTCGAAATGGTTGAAGCCGGGCTGGCTGGCAAACTTCGGGGTGATCTATACTGGGGCGCGGTCCGGGCGTTGAGGTTCCACCAGGAAGACGCGACGCGCGCGCTGTTGGAGCGGGTTGCTCAATCGCCCGATGAGTCCTTGCGAGCTGCGGCGCTCAATTCGCTTCAGGTAATGGCCAGGCTGGAGCGGCCTGGCGGCTCTGCTGCGGTGGCAGGGCTGCACGATGGCCTGCCCGAGTGAAGGGGCGTGCAGTGCTGCCTGCGGGCGAGAGGGGAGTCGGTTGCGGGAAATAGACATGAGCACATCAACACATACGTGGAAGCAGCATCTTCTCAGACAGGCAGGAACGCTGGAACGCCTGTCCGTGGTCCGGCGTTGGGGCGATGCCACGCGGGTGCGACTTGAGGAGTCCGTGGTACTTGGCTTCTACGATATCCGCAGACTGGCAGGGGCTTTCCTGCTGAGCCCGGCGGTCGTTCATGAAACAGTCGCGATCGTTGCTTTTCCTGCGCGCCGGAAAGAGCAATGGATGGAAGCCGAGGCCGAGATTGAGGAACTGTACGACGTGGGGCATGGACGCAGTGCCGCGCATGACTTGCTCTTTCTCTGTCACCAGGCGGTTCACAACTGCATCTTTGAGCCTTGGCTGGGTGCGGGGGGAAGGTTGGAAGGCGTCTACGTTACTTCGGACCACCAAAGAAAGGTGGCCTTGTACGGCATTCGGTTGCCCGCGCTGGTGGAACTCTTCCGGAAGGTCGGGAAAGCGTAGCCTCCGGAGAAGGCCCGAACGGCTGCTCTGTAAGGGGGTGCCATCCGGCGGACGGCGTGAGCCAGCACCACAAGCGTGAAGGCTGCGTTTCTTGCCATAATGCCGGGCGCAGAGAGGCGTGGCTGGCGCGCTTCAAGGTCGCCCGCCAGCGCCCGCGAAAGAGCCATCCCGAACGGCCGGCTGGCTGCCGAATGCCGCCCCCAGGATGGCTCTACGCATGGCCGGCCCGTTGCTCGCAGAGAATACGCCGCTCCTGCCCGGTGGAAAACCCATCCACAGGCGCAGGCATGCCTTCAAAAGGCAGGCTGAGGGCGTCACCGGCGGCCGTGCCAAGTATGCACCCGACCATGGAAGCTGCATTCATCGTTCTCGCACTGCTCTCTGCTGTAGGAGCGTGCGGTGCCGGGCGCTGGAATGCAAGCAGAACCGCCTGTGGAGGTGGGCGGCCGCCGTGCCCCGCGACGGAAGAGGTTGCAGGAATGGGCCGACATTTCCGGCGGGCCCGGCCTCTTGAAAAGACGGGCTTAATCCGATCGATTTATCTGAATAAACAGAGTGAATGGCGCGTCGTATGTAGTAAGAACGTGTGGTACAATGCCAACGCTTGGGGGGTGTTCGCCATGAAAACGAGACTATTGCTTGCCGCGGCCTTGATCCTGTTGCAGGGGTGTAAGCCTGCCCGTCAAACGCCCGTTGCGCCGCCTCCCGTGGTCAGTGTGCCGTCAGCTGTTTCGAATTCCCCTGCCGGCACTACGCTGTCCGCTGATGAGCGTTCTTTACAGACGCTGCGGGATCTTGGCGTGACACCGGAGGTGATGCTTCAGCTTGTGCGCAGCCAACTGGCCGCTGCGTCGACCAGCCCCGCCCCGGACAGCCAGCCGCCTCCGATGGCCGTCGCGGATCCGTCGCCGGTAGCCACGGCGCCCGATGCAACTCCGCCCGTTGAGCAGGCACTGGAACCGGCGCCTGTTCCCGTGGGTGAGCCCGTGCCTGTCGAGGATCTCCCGGCCTCCACGGATCCAGCGCAGCCTATGGTTATCGTGGTCACCAACACGGTCGTGATCAGGGAGGTACATGACTTTCAAGCGCCGCTCGACAGCTACGGAACGTGGGTTGAGATGCCAACGTACGGGCGAGTCTGGCAGCCTGCGGTTACAGTCGTCGACGTCAACTGGCGTCCCTACAACCAGTGCGGGCGCTGGATATTCACCGACTGCGGCTGGTACTGGGAGTCCGACTATTCATGGGGATGGGCCGCGTTTCACTACGGCCGCTGGTGCTATGTGAGAGGCTACCGCTGGATCTGGGTGCCGGACACAGTGTGGGGGCCGGCCTGGGTCTCCTGGCGTCGCTCGGAGACACACTGCGGTTGGGCCGCGCTGCCGCCCGGGACGCCTTTTCAAGAAGGCACAGGGTTCACACTTGCTCATGACGACGACTTTGACACGCACTGCGGGCTCTCCCCACGCCACTACAGCTTTGTGCCAACGGAGCGCTTTTGTGATCGCAACCTGCTGCAGGCAATTGTCGACAACCTGCGAGTGGAGGAGCTCTACCGTGGAAGCACGCATATCCGCAGCTCGCACGTTCGGGACAGCCGGGACCGCCGTGTGCATAACGCGGGCCCCGATCGCAAGGGATCCCGGGAAATAGCCCGTCCGACGCCCGCCCGGCCGCGCGTTGTAACGGGACCGCATGCTGGAGGCAATGCTGAGAAGCCACGTCGTACGAGTGGACGCGCGGCGCAATCGTTGGCGACTGATAAGCCCGAGAAACCGCATCGTGCGGAGCCGGTGCGGGAGGAGCCTGTCGTTCAGGTCGTGCCCGTTCATGAAGACAAGCCTGATAAGCCCGAGAAACCTCATCGTGCGGAGCCGGTGCGGGAAGAGCCTGTCGTTCAGGTCGTGCCCGTCCATGAAGACAAGCCTGATAAGCCCGAGAAGCCCCATCGTGCGGAGCCGGTGCGGGAGGAGCCTGTCGTTCAGGTCGTGCCCGTTCATG
>CAYRKB010000045.1:0-3261 GCA_964424705.1 uncultured Victivallales bacterium | reverse complement strand
GCCCGAGAAACCTCATCGTGCGGAGCCGGTGCGGGAAGAGCCTGTCGTTCAGGTCTCACCCGTCCATGAAGACAAGCCTGATAAGCCCGAGAAGCCGCAGCGGACGGAGCCCGTGCGGGAGGAGGATCAGTCGCAAATCGTGCCCGCGCATGACGTGAAGCCTGATAGGGCCGAGAAGTCAAGTCAGCCGAAGCCAGCCGTCGTGTCTAAACAGGGGAGGACCTTTGAGGCGCCTGAGAGAACGAGCCGACAGCTAGATGTTCATAAGCAGGTCACAACAGCCGCTGGCCCGGGTGGCCTCGACACGTCTTCGGCGACACTCCATCGTGAAGCAGCGCCAAGCACAAAGTTTGTCTCGCCTGAGGGCCTGTGGACGCCGGCTCCGGTTGACGTGACGAGAGCATCAACGCGCGCGGAACCCAGGCCGGTAAAGCGTGTCGTATCTCCTGTAGAGGTACGACAGGATGTGCCGTCACTGCACATCGACGCTGCCGCCGCGCCGCAAGCTCCAAGATTGAATGCGGCCACAATCCGCGCGACAGCGCCGCCGCCTGCTGTGAAGCAGGCCGCAAGAGCCGAAGCTGCCGTACCGAGTGCGCTGCAGCGCACGGATGTTTCAGCGGCGGCGACACCCGCCGTGAAGAAGGCGGATAAGGTCGAGAAGTCTGATAAGAACGACAAATCCTCAGGTCGCAGCGGCTCCGACAAAAAGCATGCGGACGACAGTGATGACCCGAGGTGACGTAGAGCCCGCGGCTACTTGTACTCCACGCGGTACAGCCTGGTTCCTCCCATCCACTGCCAGGCGCGGGCGGTGACGATCTCCGTGCCGCTTTCCACCATTACCTGCCCGCTGAACAGATCCGTCACGCGCGCCGGGCGCGGCAGCACGATAGAGTGATCGTAGTGGATTGTGTGCGTGGCAAGGAGAGACTTGTTTGCATAGAATACGTAGCGGACGGTATCTTTTGCGTAGATGTGGCAACCGGCGCCGCGGAAGATCGCGCGGAACACGTAGGGGTTATTGGGCGGCACGGGGAAGTAGTACGATGTCCATCCGTTGAGCTTCTTCATGGCGGCAGCGACAGTGCCGTCCGCCCAGTGCAGGATGGGCTGTGCGTCGGGATCGTCCACCACGAGCCGGGGCGCGATGATGGCGCCCGTGCCCATGGCGGTTTGCGAGAGCGCCTCCTGCAGGCAGGGGACGTTGTAGTCCCGCGGCGCGAACCGGGCCGCGGCGCGGGTGTTCACGAGCTTGAGTCGCATTCCGGCCGCCTGCGAAGCCGCCTCCTCGTCTAGCCTGCCGCCCGCGACCAGCCCCGGGTATCCAACAAAGATCATTGTGCGCCCGTCCCTCTTGAGGCGCTCGAGCCCTGCGCGCTGCTTTGCGTCCAGAAAGGTGGCGTTGTGGAAGTAGAGGACCTTGTACTGCTGCATGGCCTTGCGCCCGAAGTCCTCGGGCATAAGCCAGTCCACCGGCGCTCCCGACTTGTACATCTCGCGCGTGGACATGTCCGCCTGCAGGTCCACCAGCGAAGGGTTCGGATCCGTGTCGAACATGCGCATCATGGAGTGGTATGCGCAGCTTTCGCCGCTGACTATGCCTGCGACTTCGGAGCTGCTCGACATGTCCCAGTCGAGGGCCATGCGCGAGATGTCCGCCTGTTTCTTGAATTCATCCGCGATTTCGGGGCCGGAGTACCAGCCGCCACACATGTCGAACCACCAGAAAGCAGAGCCACGAATGAGGTGGTGCGCGAACTCGCGCCGCAGCATGCTCACGCTCATTGCGGCGTTCTCGACGCCGGTCATGATATTGAAGGCCCCGCTGAAGAGGTGCGGGCCGTCCGCCGGGTCGCGCTGGTCGCGGATGGAGTGGAAGCGCGCGGGATAGTCGCCCTTGACGTTGTGCGTGCGGTTGTCGCATTCGTTAAATACAAGCTTGCCGGCGGCCTGCACGCTCTCGACCGGCAGAAGGATCGGCGCGGCGGATCCCAGTTCGCGCGCGTCGTAGCTTGGGAAAGAGGTAAGAAAATCAACGTCCGGGCTTTCCAGCACCCGTCGCAGCGCGAGGTGGCCGTTCGTCGAGACCGCGTTCACGAGCCCGCTCTGCCATAGCAGGTAACCGTAGAACACGCCGGCCATCTTGCGGCCGCCGGTCACATCTTTAACGGTCTTGCAAAGAGCCAGGAAGTTGTCCGAGATCATATCGGAGAACGCCAGGTCGTAGTCGATTGCGCGCGCATCGATCGCGGGGTCGCGCAGCAGGGCGGGGCGGGTGCGTCCCAATTCCGCCTGCGTGGGGATCTGTGCCTTGTCAATCCAGGCCTTGTTCCCGTACTTGCGCCGCAGCCAGCCGCGGTAGTGGCGGAGGGCCGGCTTGCTGTAGTCACCCACATGGCCTTCCCCGGCGCCCCAGTGGATCCATTCGCCGCCATGCCCGCAGAGCGTCGAGTAGCCAAGCACGCGATCGGCGACCGGGAGGCTCTCGACGTGGCGCACGAGTTCGGCCAGGAAAGCGGACTGGTCTGCGATCCAGCGCTGCGAGCCCATGGAGGCCTGTCCCTCGGGCTTGACGCTGTGCGCGTAGCGCAGGCATTCCTCCGGGTGCGCGGCGGCCCACCAGCCGGGAGTGTTGATGTAGATCCGCACGATCAGCCATGCCTCGGGCTCGAGGTCCAGGACTCGCTTGAGCTTGCCGAGGTAGCGCGAGAAATCCATCTGCCCGGGCCCGTTCCAGGTGCACACCCCGGCATCCACGATCACGATCCGGATTCCGGCCCTGACGTTCTCCTCGAAGCTGGTCGTGACCTCCTTTTCCCATTCGTACGGGATTGGCCCCAGATACGCGACGCCGGGAAGCGGCTTGCCATCCACCATGATCGAGGTGCGTCCATTGTGACGGCCGACCTTGACCGTGCGCCTGGAGGGGGGGGGTGTCGATTTGCGGGTCATGATGCTCTCTTTCGTGCGGTGTGACGGGTGAACCGGCTCTATCCGCCGAATTCCTTTCGCATTCTGTCGCAGTAGTAGCGAACGAGATCCCACTGCGCGTCGGGCGCGATGCGGTGGTCGGGGCAGGGGATATAGCCGCCGAGGGCGACGAGCGGCCTGAGCCGCTCGATCTCCGCGTCTACGGCCGCCCGGTTTCGGGCGAACACGTTCTTGTTGGTGCCTCCCACGCCGAGCAGGCCGCGTCCGTACTTCTTGCGCCACGGTCCGATACTGGCCTCCCCTGTGCCGACCTCGATCGGGAACATG
>CAYRKB010000044.1:0-28281 GCA_964424705.1 uncultured Victivallales bacterium | reverse complement strand
AACCTGTAACATCCAGCGTGTAAAGCTGGCGCTCTGCCAATTGAGCTAACCGCCCTCTGTTCGACGACCTGCTGGCGCCCCGCCTGCAGCGCTGTGCGGCGCCCAGCGCAGCACTGCGGGCAGGTCTGCCAATTGAGCCGCCCCCTGTTCGACGAGCTAACCGCCCTCAGAGAAGCGCGTAGCCTGTCGGAAAGAGATTGTGAAGTCAAGCGCTTGCCCTTCGCTCAAACCATCTGGTAAGGTGGTGCACATGGCGGACGCTCAACCCATTCGCATTGCTGTGCTCGGTTCGGGCAGCGGCAGCAACTGCCTGTCGATCATGGACGCGATCGCACAGGGAACGCTTCGCGCGCGCATTGTCTGCGTGCTCTCCGACGTCGAGAACGCCTTCATCCTGGAGCGCGCCCGCAAGGCGGGCATCCCCGCCGAATACGTCAGCGCCGCGCCATTTAAAAACAAGCTGGAGGGAGAGGCCGAGCAGAAGTACATTGCCCGGCTTCGCAGCTATGGCGCCGAGGTGCTCGCCCTCGCCGGGTTCATGCGCATCGTTAAGCCCGGCTTGCTCGCCGCCTTTCCCAACCGCATTCTCAACATCCACCCTGCCCTGCTCCCGGCCTTTCCCGGCACGGAAAGCTGGAAAAAGGCGCTTACGTATGGCGCCAAGGTCGCCGGCTGCACGGTGCACCTCGTGGACGCGGGCACGGACACGGGCCCCATCCTCGTGCAGCGCGCCGTGCCGGTGCTTGAAGGAGACACGCCCGCAACGCTGCACGCGCGCATCCAAGTGGAGGAGCACAAGGCCTACCCGCAGGCCCTGCAGATCATCGCAGAGGGCCGGCTCGCCATGGATGGCCGGCGCACCCGGATCACGCCTTCTTCAGTTTGACAAAGGCGACCCTTGACCTCTCCCCCCAGTTCAACTAAAACTTCGCCCATGAGCGCACATCAAGGGGCCACACCGGGCGTTTCGGTTGTCGTGCCGGCATTCAACGAACAGGACAACATCGGACCCCTGGCCCAGGAGATTTCGGTCGCCCTCAGGCGACTGGCCATCGGCCACGAAATCCTCTTTGTCGACGACTGCAGCTCGGATGCCACATGGCAGAGCATCGAAAAGGCGCGCGGCGAGATCCCTGCGGTGCGAGGCATCCGCCTTGAACGGCGCAGCGGACAGACGGCCGCCATGCTGCGAGGCATGCGCGAAGCTCGCGGCGATTCGATTGTCACCATCGACGGCGATTTGCAGAATGACCCCGCTGATATCCCGGCCTTGCTGGAAACACTGTGCTCCTGCGACGTCGTCTGCGGCTACCGCGCAAACCGGCGCGACACGCTTTCGCGCCGGCTTGCATCCCGCTTCGCAAACCGCTTCCGCAACTGGGTGACACGCGACGGCATCAGGGACACTGGCTGCAGCCTCAAAGTTTTCCGGCGGGAGTGCGTAGCCGATCTGCCCCCGCTGCGCGGCATGCACCGCTTCATGCCAGCCTACTTCCGGCTTCACGCGCGGCGGATCGAGCAGGTTCCCGTCAATCACCGGCCGCGCCGCCACGGCGCCTCGAAATACACAAACCTCAGGCGCCTTCCGACGACGCTTCTGGATCTCGCGGGCTTCTGGTGGTACCGAAGGCGCCTCATCGCCTGACGGCCGCGCCCTTACGCGGCTGACTGCCGTCGCAGGGCGGCCCATGGCAGCCGCGCAACCGCAATCGCAAGCGTCGCCGCCCCGCATGCCCCTAGAATGAGGGGAACCTGCGCCATGCTGCCGTGCCAGAAGAAGCATAGCCCCGCATAGGCAAGGGCGCCCGCAAGAAGCACGCCGCCCACCGCAAAGCGCCGCTGCGCCAGCTCGAAGTTCATCACGACCTGCAGCAGGCTGACAGGGCTCAGTGCCCACACCATGCCCCGCAGCAGGGGGACGGCCTCCGGGGCTTCTGTGCAGGCAAGAACGCGCAGCAGGAACGCGGGGAAGAGTGTACACACGAGCGCGCCGGAACCCACCATGACGACCGTCAGGACAAGCGCCTTGGCCAGGCTGCGCGCGTTGCCGCGGCCGATGGATTCCGCGGATACCATCTTCGGTAAGAAGACCGTCGCAAGGGGGGCGGGAAGGAAAATTACCACACGCGCCACCATGGCCGCTTTGGCAAACAGCCCGGCATCTTCGGGCCCGAAAAAGTGCTTCACGATCGATACGTCGCCGATCACAAGCACGGCAAGCGCGCTCGCGGCCACAGCGTATTTCACGAAGTGACTATACAGCCCGGCCGTACGGTCCGGGCTGCCGCTCGCCGCGCCCAACAGCTGTCGAATGCCGACCACTGCCACCCCAATGCAGAGAATGTTCGATAGTAGCACCCCTGCGAGAGCACCCGGGGCGCCAAGCCCCAGCGCCGCGAGGGATCCGCCCGCGAACAGCCGCGTGGCGCTCGCAATGATCCCGACTCCGAAGATCCAGATAAAGGCCTGCGCTCCACCGAAGACCCCGTCTGTAATGCCGGCGTAGACGCCCACAACCACCGCAGCCACGGCCAGCAGCGCCGGCGCCAATGAATCGAGCTGGTAGAATCTCATCAGCGCGCCGCCTCCGCCGACGACGGTTGCCAGCAAGATGACGAGCACAAGGATCGACACGTCGCGCAGCAGGCGCCGTATAACGCCGTGCACTTTTCCGGAAGCGCCCTCCTTGAGAAACTCCTCCGTGTAATGGGAGGCCGCCCGCCCGAAAGATCCCAACGGGGCGGCAGCCAGCGCACAGAACCCGGTCATCGCGGCAAGAACGCCATAGTCCCGGTTGGAGAGCATCCAGGCCATCGCAATCTGGAAGAGAACATTAAAGATGCTCGCGCCCTGAACGCCCAGCATGACAAGCAGGCTGTGACGAAACAGGCGATCATTCTCCAACTTCGGCGGGTGGACGAACGGACCGAGATAGTCATCATAGATCCGAACCACGCCGTGCAGCGGCGAATGCAGAAGCCTCAGGCGCACAAGCGCCGCGAACATTTCGGCCGAGGTGCGGACAATTTCCACCTTGGAGCCTTCCACATCATGCCAGGTCGTGGGGATTTCGCGGATCAGGCCGCCCGTGCGCTTGAGCTGAAGGAGGAGGTCGACATCGAACGCCCATTGCGTAACGCCCAGGGAGGGCAACGCCTTGAGCAGCGCCTCGCGCCGCATCACTTTCGCGCCGCATTGGGTATCGGTGAGCCGGAGCCCGAACAGGAGGCGCGTTGTCAGGTTAAAGATGCGCGAAGTCAGGCGGCGGAGCAGGGACTGGCGCGGGCTCACAACGGAGCCGCGACGCCAGCGCGACGCAATCACACAGTCGGCGCCGGGGAGGTCCTCCACGAGAGCCTGCCAGGCTTCCGGCGGCGTCGCGCCGTCCGCATCGCAGAACCCCACAATGTCGCCGCGAGCCGCATGGAACCCTTTAATCAGGGAGCCGCCCTTGCCAAGTTTGTTCGGATCCACTATCACCCGCAGCGCAGGAAACTGGGACTGATAGGCCCGCACAACGCCCTCGGTTCCGTCGCGCGACCCGTTGATAACGACCATGCACTCAAAGTCCGCCCCATAGCGCGCAGTGAAGAAAGGCAGGTACGCATCGAGCATCGGCCCGATCCGCTTTTCTTCATTATACGCCGGAACCACGATGCTAAGTCGCATGGCTTCCACTATTCCATAAAGGCACGTCAATCAACAGCTTGAAAAAACGTCGTCGCACGTATCGAACACACTACATATTGAATTTGCAGAAGTCAAAACCACATGCTATAGAGTCGGCTCCATTTATTGCACACGGGGTGACACAGTGTATCTCAAGTCCGTTGAAATACTCGGGTTCAAGAGCTTCGCCAACAAGACCAAGCTGGAGTTTGAGCCAGGCATGACGGCCATCGTCGGCCCGAACGGGTGCGGCAAGAGCAATATTGCGGACGCCTTCCGGTGGGTGCTGGGCGAGCAAAGTGCGAAGGCATTGCGGGCCGGCAAGATGGAAGATGTCATCTTCAACGGAACGGAAGCGCGCAAGCCTCTCGGCATGGCCGAGGTTAGCATCACCTTCGCAGACTGCGAGAAGCAGCTCGGCACAGAGTTTCATGAAGTCACCGTAACGCGGCGCGTCTTCCGATCCGGCGAAGGCCAGTACTTCATGAACAAGACGCCGTGCCGCCTGAAGGACATCCAGCGCCTCTTCATGGATACCGGCGTCGGAACCTCGTCCTATTCCTTTCTCGAGCAGGGCCGCATCGACCAGATCCTGAGCTCCCGCCCGGAGGACCGCCGGGAGGTTTTCGAGGAGGCGAGCGGAATTACCAAGTTCAAGGCCGACAAGAAGGAGGCCATCCGCAAGCTCGACCAGACCGAGGCCAACCTCGTGCGCCTGGCCGACGTGCTCCGCGAGGTGCGGCGCCAGATCGGCTCGCTGCAGCGCCAGGCCGGCAAGGCGCGCCGGTACAAGGAGCTCAAGACCGAGCTGCGCAAGCTGGACCTCACCCTGACCTGCCAGCGCATGAAGGACTCCGACGCGCTGATCCAGCAGCTGGAGGCCGAAGTTCGCGCGCTGGCGGACAAGATCGCTGACGCGCACCGCGGCGTTGAGGAGCTGGAACAAGGGACTTCCGAGCTGCGCGGCGGGCTCGTCCAAACCGAGCGCGAGATCGGCGCCGCGCTCGAAGCCGGCGTGCAGGCGCGCAACCAGCTGGACCATGCCCGCGAACTGATTCTTGTGAACCAGCAGCGGATCGACGAGTACCGGCAGCTCTCCGAGCGCGACACGAAGGAAATCGACGAAACGCGCGGGATGATCGCCGACCACCAGCGCCAGCTCACGGACTACGCGCAGGACCTGGAGTCTTCGCGCTCCGAGCGCGCGCAGGCGGAAAAGGATCTGCAGGCGGCCAACAATCTCCTCTCCTCCCACCAGCAGCAGGTCGAGTCCATCCGCGCCCAGATCCAGAAGATACGCACCGAATCCATCGACCTCGAGGCCCTGCACTTCAAGCTGCAGAACGAAGTGGTGGAGATCGAATCCCGCGCCCGCGACGGCGTCATCCGGCGCGAACGGCTCGCCGCGGAAAAGGGGCAGCTCGCGCGCACGAGCGGCGGATACGAACAGCGGGAAAAGGAAACCGCCGCCGCCCTGGAAGAACTCCAGGGGCAGCTCGCCGCCGCCGACGACGCAATGCAGGCCGCCGAGATGGAGCGCGCGGAGAAGGAGCTGCGACTGCGCGAAACGGAGCAGCGCTGCACGGAATACCAGTCGCTGCTAGCCGCTCGCAACGCACAGATTGACCTGCTGACCGCCGCCACGGAAACCACGGACGATTTCCCGGGCGGAGCGCGGTACCTGATGGACCAGACCGACCGCTCTGCCGCCGGTTTTGAAGGTGTCGTGGGCACGCTGGCGGCCTCCCTGGATGCGGAGCCCGGCTACGGAACGGCCGTGGAAGCCGCGCTGCGCCCCTGGTTCGATGCCATCCTTGTGAAGAACGCCGAGGTGGCGCGCGCGCTCGTCGCGACCGTCGCAGCCGCGCGGCAGGGCTCCGCACGCCTCGTGCCGCTCTCTTTCCCCGGCGCTGTCGCGCCGCCCGAGTGCCCCCGCAACACCGAGCGCCTTGCCGACCACGTGCGATGTCCCGAGGCCGCCGCCGGGCTGGTCCGCATGCTGCTTGGCCACGTATTCGTGGTGGCCACGCTCGACGACATTCCCGCGGAACACGTCCCGGGATGCACTTTTGTGACACGCGACGGCGTCCTCGTGCATCCCGGCGGCGTCGCGGAATACTGGATGCGGGACGCGCACGCGGGCAACCCGCTCTCGCGCCGGCACCTCGTCGCCGAGGCGCAAAGCAGCGCGGACGAGCTCAATAGCTCCCTCGAGGAACACAGGCAGTCCGCCGCTCGCCTGCGCTCCGATACCGCGGCCCTGAACGCCGCCTTGAAAGAGCACCGCGTCATGCTGGACGCCCGAAAGCGCGCGCTGGCCCAGAAAGAGGGCGAGCACCAGATGACCCAGCGCGAGGCGCGCGACGCGCGGGAGCGTCTGGACACCGTCTCGTGGGAGCTTGAAAGCCTCAGCAAACAGGATCTGGCAGGCGACGCGCACAAGCAGGGGCTCATCGACAAGATCGCTGAAGTCCAGACCCAGCGGGAGCGCAACGCCACCTCCGTGCGCGAGCAGAGCAGCGTGCTCCACGACCTTGAGACCCGGAACGCCGAGCTTCAGTCCAGGGCGACGGAGACACGCATACGGTTCGTCAGCCTGAACCAGCGCGCGGAACATATCGGGCAGCAGCACGTGGCGCTGGCGTCTCGCATCCGTGAACTTGATTCGACGGTCGAGGGACGGTCCCGCGGCATGCGCTCCTACCAGGAACACGTGGACGCCCTCAGCCAGGCCATCAAGGCAGCCGACGGCCAGCTGAGCTCGCTTGGGGAGTCGGTAGCTTCCAACGCCGCAAAGGTCGAGGCGCTCAAGAAGACCCGGGAGACTCAATCGCGCGGGCTGCTGGAGATGGAAAACCGCCTGACCGCCCGGCGCGCCTCGCTCGAGGAGCTGCGCGAGCTCCGCAACGAACGCGACCTGCGCCTCTCGGAAACGCGCATGCGATGGCAGAATGCCTTGGACCGGTTCACGTCGGAATACCGGATGACCGTGGATCAGATCAAGGAGGAGCCGGCTCCCGTCTGGGAGGGCGAGCCGCCCTCCCCGGAGATGATCGAAACGCTCGCCGCCGAGGCGCGCACGCGGCTGGAGGCCATGGGGCCCGTCAACCTCGTAGCCATCGACGAATGCAGCGAGCTCGAGGACCGCCTCTCGTTCCTCACCGCCCAGGAGACAGACCTGGTCAACGCGAAACAGCAGCTGATCGAGATGATCAAGAAGATCAACCTCACCACCTCGGAGATGTTCCGCGTCACGTTCGAGAAGGTCAACGCCAACTTCCAGGTGATGTTCGAGCACCTCTTCAACGGCGGCACGGCCAAGCTGGTGCTGGTGAACGAGGAGGACGTCCTGGAGTGCGGCATCGAGATCATTGCACGCCCGCCCGGCAAGCGCCTGCAGAACGTCTCGCTCCTTTCCGGCGGCGAGCGGACGATGACCGCCGTGGCGCTGCTCTTTTCCATCTACATGATCAAGCCCAGCCCGTTCTGCATGCTCGACGAGCTGGACGCCGCGCTCGACGAGTCGAATATCGGGCGGTTCGTCCGCATTCTGCAGGACTTCCTGGAGCAGTCGCAATTCGTGGTCATCACCCACAACCGGCAGACCATTGCAGCGGCCAACATCCTGTACGGCGTGACGATGCCGAACAAAGGCATCACGGAGATCGTCTCCATGCGCTTCGCGCACCGCGCGGCGGCCCAGCCGGAGGCGCAGCCGGCCGCCGAGGCAGCCGCCGTGCCGACGCCGGAAACGGCCGCGCCATGACAGGCGGCCACGCATAATGGACCGCCCCTCCCTCGATGAACTGCTCGCCATCGCCGTGGAAGCCGCCCGCGCCGCGGGGCTCTACGCCCTCGAGAACAAAGCGCGCCGCATGGATGTGTCCCGGCGATTCCCGCACGACGTGAAGCTCAAGCTCGACGTGGAGTCGCAGGCCAAGGCGGAGGCCGTGATCCGCGCGCGCTTCCCGCGTCACTCGTTTCTCGGCGAGGAAGACCTCGCGGTGCGGGCCGCCGACCAGAACGGTGCGCCGGCGCCGGAGTGGGTGATTGACCCGATCGACGGCACCGTGAACTTCTCCCACGGGTTGCAGCTCTGGTGCTGCTCGGTAGCCGTGCGTCAGGGCGAGCGGGTTCTGGCAGGCGCCGTCTATGCGCCGGAGCTGAACGAGCTGTACACCGCCGCGGCGGACCGCCCCGCGCTTTGCAACGGCACGGCCCTGCGCGTATCCGCCGTGCCATCCCTTGACCAGGCGATGGTCTGCACGGGCTTGGAAAAGAGCCCGAGCCCCAACGCGGCGCCTTTGCGCGCCTTGGAACGGATTTCCAGCGGAGTGCAGAAATGCCGGGTGATGGGCAGTGCCGCGCTGGACCTTTGCCACGTTGCCGCAGGGCGGGCGGACGGCTACTTTGAATCAGGCATCTACCTGTGGGACATTGCGGCGGCGGGGCTGATGGTCGAGCGCGCCGGAGGCCGGACTGAAACCCTGCGCACGCTGCCCGGCCATCGCTATTCCTATGCGGCCACCAACGGCCTCATCCACGAAGCCTTCACGAAACTGCTGGCGCCCGTGCTGCCGCCGGAGTGAGCCGCGCTACAAGTCCAGGCTGTTCAGGTCCGCCGCCTCGCCCTCCCCGCCGATGTCCCCATCCGCGCCGTAGGTAATGATTTCATAGGGCGCGCCGTCCCGCCCGGGCGTGAGGTACACGTAGTCACGCTTCCACGGATCAGTCGGAAGATTCCGGCTTTCGAGATAGCCCTCGGCCGGATACTTCTCGGGAACCGGCGCGGCTTGCGGCCGCTCGCAGAGCGCGCGAAGCCCCTGCTCCTGCGTGGGAAAGCGCCCCTGCTCCATGCGGTACAGCTGCAGCCCGTTCCGGAAGATGCCCATCTGCGTGCGCGCCGCCGCGACACGTGCAATCCCCGGCTTGTCCGCCACGTTAATCCCCACGAGTGTGGCAAGAATCGTGATGATCATAACCACGACCAGAATTTCCAGGAGCGTGAATCCGCCCCGCCATCGCCTGTTGTCTTCCATTTCTTCTTCCTCCTTCACAGCCCGAGATCCAACTCCGCGTGGCGCGGCGCGGGCGAGAACTTCCCGAACAGCGCCTGCAGCTTGGCCGCGTAATACTCCACATTCTCATCCCGCCGGGCCGGATCCCAATCGCTGAGCAACTTGGCAGACTCATGGACTGCCACGCTCTTCTTCGACCCGGTCACGTAGTACGACACCTGGTCGCCGGCCCGGTACGCCCGCTCCGCGCGCAGCGCCAGTTCATACGCTGCATCCTTCGCACACTTCCCGCGCGCCCGCTTCGCCTCGTACGTGGCGGGCGCATCCTGCAGCCGCTCCGTCTTGGCAAGCTGCTGAATTGGCCACTCGCGGCTCCGCAGCGCCTTTTCGTACCGCTGCTGCAGCGCGGGGATGTCGCCGTCGCGGCCGTCCAGCTTCAGGCGGATGATCTCCCTGACGCACTCCCGCTGGAAGGGCTCCAGGCCCCGCGACTTGAGTGCCGCGCCCTTGATCACGATCTCGCCGTCGCGGCCCAGGAGCGCGTAGTTCTTCATCTTGTAGCTGTACATTGACATGTATTCGCCGTCAAACTCCACCTCGATTCCCCCGGGCAGGGACGCGGAGAAATCGGCCCGGAACTGCTCCAGGCTCTTTCCGCCCAGGCCCGGGGGCGGGACAAAGTAGATTCCATCCGTGTCAATCTCCACCGGCGTGGCGCCGTGATTCCGCAGCCACCCGATCATGTCCGTCAGCAGCGCGCGGCCTTGCCGCGTCACGTCCTCCGCCGCATCGAAGTCGCAGAACCGCGCCTGGGAGAACCCGAGATATCCGTAGAAAGAATTGATCAGGACTTTAAAGGTGGTCTGGAGTGCATCAAAGTCGTTGCGGGCCGCGGCGGATTTCGCGCTGTGCATGGCGGCCTTGGCCTTGAACCGAAAGTCCCGAAAGCGCTCCAGAAGGCGCAGGAAGACGCCGAGGTCGTCCTTGCCCGGGGCGATCTTGCGCGTCAGCATCAGGCTGGGATACAGCGAGCGCACGTCGCAGTGATGCACATCGCGCACCACGCCTTCCACGAACATGTCGGTATAGCCCCCGGAAAACTCGCGCGCCGGGCCGGGCATGGGCACGGCCCGCCCCTGGCGCAGATACTCGCGCAACATCAGGGCATCAATGCGGGTGGCCGTGCCGCGCACGCAAACGTTCTGGTACGAGTACGGCAGGATCTGGGCCTGCACAAAGAAGCTGGGCGAAAGAATCCCGCTCACGGCCCGCGTCTCGCGAACATCGTCGGCAAGGTACCGCAGCCCCCTCTCCGCGTCCTGCTCGAAGGTTGCGCCGATCTCGGGCCCGCTGATGTAGGTGCGGCCCGGCGCGGCCACGCCAAAGTGAGACGCGACATCCTTGAGCCCGAACCCGCCCAGCGAACGGTGCGTGATGTCGTAGGCGTTAACGAGGAAGAGCGTGTCCACAACGTGCCGGCCATGCACATCGAAGCGCTCGTAGGCGATCGTGCGTTCGCCCACGCTAAAGCGGCTGGCTCTGCGGACCGGCACGCTGCCGTCGCGGCCCAGCCGCAGCTCGACGCCATGCCTGCGCGCCCGCTCGAAAAGGTAGGGCAGGTCAAAGTTGAAGATGTTGTGCCCTTCCAGCACATCGGGATCGCGCTCGGCGACAACCTCCACAAACCGCTCCAGCATCTGTTTCTCGCTCAGGTCCCTTCCCGAAATGAGCTCCTCCCACTCGCCCTGGTCCCCCAGGCCAATGGCCAGAATGCAATCGCCGTCGCGCCCGGCGTTGCAGAACTCGTAGCCCGCGCTCGTCCGGCATTCGATGTCGACCTGCATGCGCCGCAGGTCATCGAAAGCCATTCCCTTGAACAGCGTCCGCCCGGTGCGCAGCAGGTGCTGGTGGACCGGGTCGTTGAGCCACAGGTACGGCGCATCGCCGTCGCGCGCTGCGCTGCCCGTGCGAGCGGCCAGCCACGACCTGGCCTTGTTGCAGGCAGCCCAGGACGAAAAGGTGGCGAGCAGGTTAAGCGGCCCGCCACCCTGCAGACCGGTGGTCACGGCCGGCACAGGGCAGCCCGTGAAAGAGTCGGCGGCGCAGATCAGAAAAGGCTCGAAGCGCTCCCGCTTCTCGCCGGTGCGTGCGCCATCGCGAAAGAAGAGCGACATTTCATCGCCGTCGCCCTTCGCGCAGTGCTCGACCGCCACCATCCATGGATCTGCCTGCTGGCCGAATACCAGCGGGTCCTGCGGCAGGTCGGGTGCGGATGTCACGGCCAAAAGTCCCCCTTGTTCCGCATCGGCGCCCGAAATCAGGCTGGCGCCGGCGCTACTTGGCATGCCGCGTTCCGAGCTGCATTTCGGGAAACGCAGTCAGCCAGAAGGCCAACACGATACGATACTCTTCCTTGCGCTCGCTCCCGTCGCTCCGCGTGAAGCCGGGCATATAGTCAAGGCCTAGGCGCAAGGACAGGCAATCGAGATTGCGCTGCACCCAGAGGCCCTGCTCCTCCAGCCGCTGATCAGTGAACTCGTAGCGCGTGTAGAGGTTGTAGGTCCACGGCCGATTCGGCAGCAGGTTCAAATCCGCAGTCAGCAAGTCGCTCTTCTCGGCGGCATGGCGGTACTCCAGCGCGAAATTCATCAAGCCCATGCCGCTGTAAATGGAGCGGGCATTGAACTGTTCAAAGCGCGAGTTGACCAGGCTCCACCGGCCATCCACCCGCAATTGAAGTGGGTCCACCGGCACCACCGTCACGTTGTAGAAGATATTCTCAATCGTCTCCTCGTTCTTCCTGGGGCTAAGCTTCACAACGGTATACACGTCCGCCGCCACAAGATTCGTTGCGCCCTCCGCTCGCTTCTCCTGAATCTTATTTCGGACGCCCAGCCGGACCCAATGTTCCTTGTCGAGCCGGTCAATGTTATCAAACTGGTACAGCTCTTCCGGAGCCACGGTGGGGTCGGTGGTGATCGTGTAGTTTCCATACGGCTCCACCACATGGCGAAAATCGCCATTCACGTTCTCCCAGGTCTTGTAGGCCTTGAAGGACGCTTCCATGCCGAATTCAATCCTCGATCGAAACACCGAGTCGGCCTGCGTCGTGGAATTGGTCACCGGCATCTCCCGCACCACCACATCCTGGCTGCCATCGGGCCTCGTCACGATGTTCGTCTCCAAGACCAGGCTTTCGGTGGCCGGCGGAGGCAGCGACTTCGAGTAGTACGTGCCCTCGTACCCGACGCGCGGGATGACGTTCAGGAACCCCCAATATCGTGTCGGCCGGTACAGCATATGCCGCGTATCGAACCGAAAGGCGTCATAGTCCTCTTTCGCCGCCGGCGCGTTCGTGTCGCCTCCCGTGTCCACCTTTTCATATACTTTGCGCAGATATCCCGCACTGTTGCGCCCTTCGTAAAACACCGTGGTATCGGCGACCTCCTGCCGCATCACATTCAGCGAGGCTTCCGGCAGGCGCTCCACGACACGGTAGAAATCGTTCAGCCGCTTGCGCGCCATCAGGCCGGCAACGTATCCGTTGCCGCGGTGCGTATACGTGATGTGGTTGTTCGGCTCGGACTCCTGCCGGTACTCCTTCTCGAAGAAGTCCCTCAGCATATTCTCGTCACTCACATACTGGCCGCGCAGAAGGACGTTGTCGCGAACCGAGAGGCGGGTGTCCTGGCGGAAGCGGATCCGGTAGCGCTGGCTGTCGATCTCCGCCGTGCTGTCCGCGTCCTTCTCCACCGGATTCCTGTCGTCGATATAGTACAGCGAGATGTCGCCAGGGCTCCCCGACAGCCAGCGCACGTCCTGCCCGACGCCAATCCCACGGCGGCTGCGATAGTCGAGACGGGTTTTCGCGCGGACATTACGAGAAGGCGAATAGCTGAAAGAGTTGAGAAGGAAGGCCCCCATGCGGCTGTCGTAGCCCGGAGTCGGGGTATAGATGAAAGCCCTGTCGATGTTGTGATACCAGTACGGCAGGTACAGGATGGGCACCGGCCCCAGAAACCAGGTTGCGCCGTGCGCCACAAAGTAGTCGCCCTGCTTCACGTCGAGCTCGCGCGCGCGCAGATAGTAATGGCACTCGGGGTAGTCATTGCTGCACGTGGTGATGCGGCCGCCCTTCAGGTGGTATACGCCATCCTTCTCACGGGTCGCCTGCCGGCTGTCCACCACGCGGAACGGCTTCGCGTCAATGCGCACCTTGTCGGCCTCGCCTTCGCCCGTCTTGAAGTTGTATGTGACCTTGTCGCCGGTCCACTCGGCGCCCGGGCGGGTGATGGTGACGTTGCCGACGGCGCGCGCCTCGCCGCTGTTCATATCGTAGCGCACATAGGCGGCGCGCAGGACCTCCGTGCCGCGGCTGATCACGACATGACCCGTGCCCTCCAGAACCCCTTTCGCACGGTCCACGTTGAGCTCATCCGCCGTCGCGTCAATGGGCGCGTTAGTGTCCGCTGGCGCGGTCAGCGCCGGTTCGAAACCGGCGCCGGCCGCTGCCCGGCGGTGGCCCGCGCGCGAATTCGTCGCAGTCCCCTCAGCCGCGGGCGAATTCGTATACGCCATGGCGACCGCGGGCACCAGCAGCACAAGTGCCCCAAGCCAGGTCAAGGTCCTGCGTTGCATAATTATCGTTCGCTTCCCTTGTTGTCGACGCTCGAGTAGAGCACTTCGCCCGAGTTCCGGTCAGCGATGGAGAAGAACTCCATATGCTTGGCCGGGTCCGACCGGAAGCTGAGGTGCCCCGCGTGCTTCGACTCGAGCTCGATCAGGACCTGCTCATCCTCCCGGCGCAGCCGATCGAGTACGGACGGGTGCAACGTAACCTGCAGATCCTGCGCTTTGCCCGATCGCTGCTGTTTGCGCATGATAGCAGAAACATGCCGCTGAATGTCCACACTCATTCCTAGCGGAGACTTCACGCTGCCGTGGCCGCGGCAGTAAGGGCAGTCGACGTACATGCTCGACAGCAGGCTTTCTTCCGCGCGCTGACGCGTCATTTCCAGAAGCCCGAGCTCGGAAATCTGCATGACATTTGTGCGCGCCTTGTCCCTCTTGAGCGCAGCTCGCAGCGTCTTGTAGACCTGCAGGCGGGACTTTCGCGACTTCATGTCGATGAGGTCGATCACGACCAGCCCGCCGATATTGCGCAGGCGGAGCTGCCGCGCCACCTCCTCGACCGCCTCGGTGTTGACTTCGAGAATGGAATCTTCCTGGGAGCCCGTCCTGCCCTTGTGCTTGCCCGTATTGACGTCGACCGCAATCAGCGCTTCGGTTTCGTCGAAGATGACGCATCCCCCGGACTTCAGGTTCACCTTGCGCCGGAACGCCTCTTCCAGCTGCCGCTCCACCTCGTAGTGGTCGAACACGGGCATTTCGCCCTCGTAGAGATGAATGCAGGAGCGGGAGCGGCGCGAAATGCGGCCCGCCACATCGCGCAGCCGGTCGTACTTGGCGCGGTCATCGATCACAATCCGGTCGATGTCCTCGGTCAGCCAGTCGCGCACCACGCGCTCTTCCAGGCTCGGCTCCTCATACACGCAGCACGGCGCGGGCCGTTCGCGGATTGCCTTCTGCAGCTCGTCCCATATGGAGGCGAGCTGCTGCAAGTCGCGGATAAAACCTTTCTTGGCAGTGCCCTCGCCTGCCGTCCGCACGATCAGTCCCATGCCTGGCGGAACTTCGAGCTTGTCCAGGATCTTCTTCAGCCGGTTGCGCTCGTCGCCGTCCACGATCTTGCGCGAGACGCCCTTGAGCGAACTGCCAGGCGCCATCACGAGGAACCGGCCCGGAATGCTCAGGTCGGCAGTCACGCGGGGCCCCTTGGTTCCAATCGCTCCCTTCGTCACCTGCACCACGATCTCGGACCCCGACGGAAAGCGCTTCTGGATTTCCTCGTTCGTGTACCGGTTGCGGCGCGACGGACGGCGCTTGGCGTCCTCCTCCTCCATATCCATGCGCGCATCTTCGTCCGGAATCATGTCCCAGTAGTGCAGGAACGCGTTCTTCTTCAGCCCGATATCGACAAAGGCCGCCTGGAGATCATGTTCCAGGTTCTGAATGCGGCCCTTGTAGATGCCGCCCACGATCCGCTCCTCGGTGGGGTGCTCCACCTGGAACTCCTCCAGCTTCCCGTTCTCCAGGATGGCCACGCGGGTTTCCAGGCTCTCCGCGTTCACGATGATCTCTCTCTTCATTTTGTTGCTCCGCCGCATAAATCCAAACATACCCGCCTCTTTTCTCTTTGTGGCCGCCGCGCCCGACCGGGCGTCAGGCCGCCTGCCATAGACCCACTTGTTCAAATGCTGCGGTCCGCTCGTGCGAGCGGACGTAAACGCTCTGCACGATGCCCAGCGAGGCCATCGTAATCAGCATGAACGAACCTCCGTAACTCAACAGCGGGAGCGGCAGCCCCGTGATCGGCATCAGCCCTACGGTCATTGCCATGTTGATAACCACATGGCAGCCGAACATGCTGATGATCCCGATGCATAGCAGGCGCCCCAGCTTGTCGTGGGCCCGCAGGGCAGCCAAAACGCTCCCCGCGATCACCAGCCCGAACAGCGTCAGCACCACCGCCGAACCCGCAAACCCCGTTTCCTCCGCAATCACCGCAAAGATGAAATCCGTGGGCGCCACCGAGCGCGGCAGATACCCCAGGATGTTCTGCGTTCCCTTCTGGAAGCCCTTCCCCTTCAGGCCGCCCGAGCCAATCGAAATCTCCGATTGCCGCTTGTTCCAGCCCGTGCCGAAAGGATCCCTGTTGATCCCAAGAAATACCTCGATGCGGCTCTTCTGGTAGGGGTTCAGCCCCACCATCCGCAGCGCCTTTTCCTGCTGCGCCTCAGACATGCCCGCCTTTTCAGGCAGCAGAACGGCTCCCAGCACCGCCCCCGCAACGAGCAGCATGGCCGCTGCGAGCATGGCGAGGGTCCGCATGGGCAGCCCCGCCACGAACAGCATCAGCCCCGCGGCAAGCATCAGGATCATCGCCGTGCCCAGGTCGGGCTCCCTGAGGATCAGGAAGAAGGGAACCGCCGCGATAAGCAGCGTGCTGCCCAGCGGAAACAGCTGCCCAAGGTTTTCGCCCGGACGGCTGAGCTTGCGTGACAGGATGAAGATCAAGCCCATCTTGGCCAGCTCCGACGGCTGCAGGTTGAATCCGAACAGATCCAGCCAGCGGCGGGCGCCATAGATCTTGTGCCCGACCACAAGCACGACGCACAGCAGGATGATCGAGCCCGCGTACACCCCCCACGCGAACTTCCGCAGGCTGCGGTAGTCGATCAGCGTAAATCCAAAATAACACCCCAGCCCGGCCACGGCCCAAACGACCTGCCACTTCCACAGCTTTTGCGCTACCAGCGAGTCAGTGACCGAAGTGGCGCTGTAGATGAACAGGATGCCGATCGTCAGCAGCCCGAGCACGGCGGTCGTCACAACCCAATTCATCCTGAGAAGAAGGCGGGCCATCAACTTCCATGGAATCATGATGCGTTGCCCTCCGCCGCAGGGGAGAGTTCCCGGCCCTGCTCCAGCGCAAAAATGCCATTCATCACGTTGTGCACGAGCGGCGCCGTGGTCAGGCCGCCGGATACGCCCTCCTCAATCACCATGGCGAGAGCGTAGCGCGGCGCGTCGAACGGCGCGAAGCAAATCACCCACGTATACTTCTTGCGCGCATCCCGCGGGCCGTATTCCGCGCTGCCGGTCTTTCCGCCCATCTCGATGCCTGCAATGCGGGCCCGCTTGCCCGTGCCCTCGTCGCCCTGCACAACGTCGTACATCCCGCCGCGCACGACCCGCAGGGTCTCGCTAGACCAGTTCATGCGGCCGACAAGCTCTCCGGCATCCGGCTCTCGCTTGCGCGCCTCGGCAAGGTGTTCCATCACCACGTGGCCGCGCCAGCTCACGCGATCCCCGGGCGAGGCTGAACTCCGGCACACGAGGCGCGGGCGAAACACACTCCCGCCGTTGGCAAGAGTGGCCACCATCACGGCCATCTGCAAAGGCGTGACCAGCACCGCGCCCTGGCCGATTGACCCGTTGCAGGTATCCCCGGGCCGCCAGCCATCCTTCATCACCCTTCGCTTCCACGCGTCATCGGGCACCAGGCCATCCTTCTCCCCCCTGAGCTCAATGCCCGTTGCATGGCCGAGGCCAATCGCGTCCGCCACGTGCCAGACGCGGTCCCAGCCGCTCTGCAGTCCGAGCTGGCAGAAGTACGAGTTGCAGGATTGCTCGATGGCCTTGCGCATGCCGATCATGCCGTGCCCCGCCTTGTTCCAGCAGTCGATCGGCACGTTTCCGATCTTGAAGTAGCCGGGGCAGTCGAAGGTTGTGCCGGCCACGGCGCGGCCGCTCTCCAGCGCCGCAATGGCCACAAGCGGCTTGAAGATACTGCCGGGCGGGTACAGCCCCGCGATCGCGCGGTTGAACAGCGGGCGCCTCTCGTCTTCGCTGAGCCGCGCGTATTCCGCCATCGAGCGCATGGCGATCGGGTCAAAGCCGGGCGCGCTGGCCATGGCCAGCACGTCGCCGTTGCGCGCGTCAAGGAGAACCGCCGCGCCGCGATTCCCGGCCAGCTCTCTTTCCACCATGGCCTGGATGCGGGAATCGATGGTCAGGGTCACGTCTTCGCCGGCAATCGCCTCGAGGACTTCTTCCTCTTCGTATCTGAAGCCGGACACGTCCACGCGAATCAGGCTGCCGCCGGCAACGCCGGAAAGGCGGTTGTTAAGCGACTCCTCAATGCCCGCCCGTCCTTCCATCTCCGGCAGGTAGAAGTGGTACGGCTCGCTCGTGTCCAAATCCAGGCGCCCGACGTGCCCCAGCAAGTGCGCGGCCAGCCCCGGCAGCGTGTGCTTGCGCATCGGCTCGACATACACATCCGCGCCCGGGAACCGGCTGCTGTTTTCTTCCAGCCGCGCCAGCGCCGCGTTGTCAATATCGCGCCACGCGAGAAGCGGAAGCGGGCGGCTCTTGCGGATGTGGTTCTCAATGTCGTTCCGGCTCACCTGCCGCGCCAGGCCAATCGCGCCGGAGATATCCCCGAGAACCTGCTCAATGCGGTTCACGGTATTGGAAATCGGGCCAGGGCAGCGCAGTTCTTCGACGTAAATCGCAATGCAGTAGCTGGGGCGGTTGTCGGCAAGACAGACTCCGTTCCGGTCGAAGATTCGCCCGCGCGTCCCGGGCAGGCGCACGCGGCGCATGCTCTGGCGGTCCAGGCTTTCCGCGTAGCTCGAGGCATGCACTACCTGCACGCGCCACAGCCACGCCCCTAGAAACAGGATCGCAAAGAGAAACAGGAGGCCAAACACGTGCACCCGCATCGTGTCTTCATCCAACGCGTCAGATGTACGCATGGTCCCCCTCTTCCAGGCCAGCATCCCCTCGCACATTTCCCACGAGGCGATCGCACGCGCTGGCGGCAAAGCACACGATGGGCGCAACGAGCGTGGCCAGCAATCCCGTTCCAAGAATCTTGATCAAGGCCCAGGTCCACGGACAGGCCACCATCCCCATCTGCCGGACCACCGCGAAAAGCGCGCCCTCCACGAGGAGGCCCGTCACTCCGCCGAAAAAGAGCTGCGTGACGACCGCGTCGCTTTGCAGTAAGCCACGGAAACTTGAAATCGCGGCTCCCGCGAGACAAAAGCAGGCCACGGAGCTTCCAATCGGCAGCGGGCTCAGAAGATCCTGCAGCAGCCCAGCCGTGAAGGCGCACGCCAGCATCGTCGACGGCGTCCGGAAGAGCGCGTAGTAGAGGGTCAGGCACAAGAGAATAGGCACCTTCGCCTGCGCCAGCAGGATCAGGCCGGGCAGCTGCGTCTGGAGCGAAGCGGAAATGACAAGCAGCAGCGCCATCACAATCCACGTCATCGCGCCACCTCCGCGTCGGCCGGCGCCGGGCCGGCAGCATCCCCGCCGGACGCCATCGGAACCAGAGCAGGCCCGTCCTCGGGCCGGGCCCCGGACGCGGCAGCGCCCACAACGACAAAGACATACTGGAGCCGGCCGAGATCGGCCGACGGAATCACGTCCGCCCTCCGGAACAGCCTGGACGAATCCAGGCTGCTGCGCACAATGCGTCCGACGGGCAAGCCCTCCGGGCACACCCCGCTCACTTCCGAGGTGACCACCGGCGTTCCGTCCGGGATGTCGGCATCCCGGTGAATGTAATCCATGCGGGAAGCGGGCATGCTGTGCAACATGGCCAGATCCCGCCTCTCGTCCGATGTCACTCCGGTCCCGCGCACAATGCCGAACGACCCGACCCCTTCGACCTTGCAGGCGATCTTGCAGCCCGGGTCGCTGATCAGAAGAACTTCGGTTGTGTGGAGCGATACCGTGGTCGTCCTGCCAACCAGCCCGTCGGACGTCATCACGGCCATATTGGGGCCGATCCCGTCCTCCGTCCCACGGCTGAGGCGGATCGTTTCCCACCATCCGCTGGCATCCCCGCGCGCAACCACTTCGCAGAGCACGAGCCGGTAGCGGTGCCTCACCTGAAATCCGAGCTGCCGACGCAATTCCGCGTTGTCGGCTGCGATGCTAGCCTGCAGGCGCAGCTGCAGTTGAAGATTGGCGATCTTCTCAAGAAGCAGCTCTTTCTCGCGGGCGGAGCTGCCGGATCCGCGCAGAAAGGGGCCGGGCGCGCGAACCGCTTTGCCGATCGCCCCGAAGAAGTCTTGAAAGGGAGTTAGCCCGTCGCGCACGCCCGCTTTCAAGCGCGACGCCGCTGGAACGGGCAGGTTCAAAAGAACCACGACCGCCAGGGCTATGCCGAGGAATACAAGATATGTTCTGCCGCGCACCGTCTATGCACCACCTTGCCTGCGTCTGCACAAGCTACGGAATGCACGTTCGTTCAGTCAACGATGCGGGCGTACAGATTGATGTCAGGACCGGTCAGATGCGGTGCGGCGCAGGAAATTCAGCTCGTTGAGCACGACGCCGGTTCCCTCCGCCACTGCGCTCAGCGGATCGTCGGCCACATGCACCGGCAAACCCGTCTGCTCCGCGATCAGCTTATCCAGACCGGTCAGCAGCGCGCCGCCGCCGGCAAGGACCATGCCACGGTCCACCAGGTCAGAAGAAAGCTCCGGCGGGCAGCGCTCCAGCGTGATCCGGATCGCGTCAACGATCGCGGAAATCGGCTCCTGAAGCGCCTCGCGAATTTCCTCTGAACTGATTGTCAGCGTCTTCGGCAACCCGGCCACGAGGTCGCGTCCCTTGACCTCGGCCGTGATTTCGCCGCCTTCCAGGGGGTACGCCGAGCCCATGGTGATCTTAATCTCCTCGGCCGTGCGTTCCCCGATCATCAAATTGTACACCCGCTTCATATACTGAACAATGCACTCATCCATCTGATCGCCACCGACCCTCACGCTGCGGCTAAAGACAATGCCTGCCAGCGAGATCAGGGCCACCTCCGTCGTTCCACCGCCAATATCCACGATCATGTTGCCCGCCGGCTCCTGTACAGGGAGTCCGACCCCGATGGCGGCGGCCATCGGCTCTTCAATCAGAAAGACTTCCCTCGCTCCCGCGCGCGTCGCGGAATCCTTCACCGCGCGCTTCTCCACCTCTGTAATGTCGCTCGGAACGGCGATAATGATGCGAGGGCGCACCATCTTGCGCCGGTTATGCACCTTCTTGATGAAGTAGCGAAGCATCGCCTCCGTGATATCGAAGTCCGCGATCACGCCCGCCTTCATCGGGCGGATGGCCTGGATGTTGCCGGGCGTCCGGCCCAGCATCCGCTTCGCCTCCTCACCCACCGCCAGGATCCGCTTCGTCCCCGCATGAACAGCCACAACCGACGGCTCCCGCAGCACGATCCCGCGGTCCTTCACGTAGACCAGCGTGTTGGCGGTGCCGAGATCAATCCCGATATCGTTGGAGAATAGCCCTAAGAGATTGCTCCACATTGGATTGCCTTTTTCTACGCTTGTGACTCTCGCTGCCGCACACATCGGACGCAACCGCGCCCGGGCTGACTCTATTCAAACGCCTTGATCGCAAGGGAGGCGTTATGGCCGCCAAAGCCCAGCGAATTATTCAGACAGACCCGCACCTTCGCATCGCGCGCCTTGTTCGGAACGTAATCCAGATCGCAGTCGGGGTCAGGCGTCTCGTAATTGATGGTGGGCGGCACCACTCCGTCCCGGATGGCAAGCGCGCACACCGCCGTCTCCACCGCGCCCGCCGCGCCCAGCAGGTGACCGGTCATGGACTTCGTGGAACTGATCATCACCCTGCGCGCATTCTCTTCGCCCAAGGCCTGCTTGATGGCCATCGTCTCGAGCTTGTCGTTGAGCGAGGTGCTGGTGCCATGCGCGTTGATGTAACTCACTTGATCCGGGGTCACCCCCGCATCCTTCATGGCCATACGCATGGCTCGCGCCGCCCCGTCGCCCGTATCGTCAGGAGCCGTGATATGATATGCGTCGCAGGTCATTCCGAACCCGGCGACCTCGCACAGGATAGCGGCGCCACGCTTCTTGGCATGCTCCAACTCCTCCAGCACCATGACGCAGGCCCCTTCGCCCATGACAAACCCGTCGCGGTGCAGGTCGAACGGCCGGCTGGCCTTCGCCGGATCGTCGTTGCGCGTGGACATGGCCTTCATCGCGCAAAAGCCGGCAACCCCGAGCTCGCATACGGCCGCCTCGCTGCCGCCTGCCAGCATGACGTCCGCATCGCCGCGGGCAACGATCTTCATCGCCTCGCCGATCGAATGCGCCGACGAAGCGCACGCCGATACGATGCCGAAGTTCGGCCCCTTGAGCCCGTGCTGAATCGCGACCAGTCCGCTTGCAATGTTGCCGATCATCTGCGGAATCATGAACGGCGAGCAGCGCGAAGGGCCCCGGTCGCGCAGCACGGTGTGCTGCGCCTGCAGGGTCTTGAGCCCGCCGATGCCGGAGCTCACGATCACCCCGATGCGCTCAGCGTTCTCGCCCGGCAGGTTCAGCCCGGAATGGTCCAGCGCCATCTTGGATGCCGCCAGCGCGAACTGGCTGTAGGGATCCATGCGCCGCTGCTCCTTCTTATCCAGGAACAGGTCGGGATTGAACTCCAGCACCTCGCAGGCAATCCGGGTGTCAAACGCCGCCGCGTCAAAACTCTGGATAGCCCTCGCCCCGGAATAGCCCGCCTTAATGCGGCTCCAGAACGAATCCAGTGTGCATCCCAAGGGGGAAACCACCCCAAGCCCCGTAATCACGACACGCTTCATTACATCTTCCTGCCGATTATCAGTCCTTTGCCGCACGCTGGCGCCCTGGCCCTGTGCCAGGCACGCGCGAGTCATTCCTACTTGTCGAAGCCCTTGCTCTTCAGGTATTCAATCACGCCGTTGACGGTTGTCAGCTTCTCAGCGTCCTCGTCCGTAATTTCAGCGCCGAACTCTTCCTCGAACGCCATAACCAGTTCCACTGTGTCCAGTGAATCCGCTCCCAAATCCTCGATAAAGGAAGCTTCCGGCGTGACCTGCTCCGCGTTCAC
This sequence comes from uncultured Victivallales bacterium, assembly GCA_964424705.1. Lineage (GTDB taxonomy): Bacteria > Verrucomicrobiota > Kiritimatiellia > UBA8416 > CAYRKB01 > CAYRKB01. The sequence continues at coordinate 6,067 of CAYRKB010000044.1, read as the reverse complement.
ACCCAACTGCTCCACAATGATTTCCTTGACCTTGTCTGCTAATGCCATGACCTATCTCCTTGCTGTTGCTTGAACTGAACTCCAACCTGCTACATCACCATGCCGCCACTTACCGTAATCACGTGGCCCGTAACGTAAGCGGATGTATCGCCGGCCAGGAAAATCACAACCCTGGCTACATCGCGCGGCGTGCCAAATCTTTTCATCGGTATTGCGTCCAACATCTTGTTACGGATATCCTCCGTAAGAACTTCCGTCATCTTGGACTCAATAAAACCGGGCGCCACTGCATTAACCCGTATGTTCCGCCCCGCCAACTCCTTGGCCGTGGACTTCGTCAGCGCAATCACTCCGGCTTTTGAGGCGGCATAATTACATTGGCCCGCGTTGCCTATCAAGCCAATAATTGAGGCAATATTGACAATCGTTCCGCTGCGCTGCTTCATCATCGGCTTGGCAGCCGCCCGCGTGAACAGGAAAGTGCCTTTCAGGTTCACGGCCAGCACAGAATCCCAGTCCTCGTCTGACATGCGCACCAGCAGTGTATCCTTGGTGATTCCGGCGTTATTCACGAGAATATCGAGCTTCCCGAGTTTCTCCACCACCGCGCTCACCGTGGCGTTCACGGCCTCCGAGCTGCTCACGTCCGCCGCCAGGCAAATCGCCTTGCGACCGTAGCCCCTGATCGCCGCCGCCGTATCGGCCAGCCACTCTTCCTTGAGGTCGCAGACCGCGACGTCCGCACCTTCGATTGCGAGTTCTTCCGCAATGGCCCGGCCGATGCCGCGCGCCGCACCCGTCACCAGAGCCGTCTTGCCGTCTAAAGCGCCCATGCCCTCATCCTTTCATTTCGATAAACCGGTCACTCGACCTACTTCTTCAGTGCATCCACGGTCTTCTTCAGCGTGGAAGCGTCCTGCACATCCCAGAGGCCGGCCTCCCTGTCAATGCGCTTGATCAAGCCTGACAACACCTTGCCGGGGCCACATTCGGCGTACCCCTTGATTCCCATCTGCTGCAGCCCCTGCACGCACGCCACCCACTGCACAGGGGACGTCACCTGCCGCACCATGCACTGCCGCATCTCGTCGGGGCCGCCATGCACTGCGCCCGTAACGTTCGCCACGACGGGGACTGCGGGCGTGCTAAAGGGGATAGTCTTGAGGAAATCCTCCAGCCTCTTGGCCGCGGACTGCATCAGGCGCGAGTGAAACGCCCCGGCCACGTTCAAGACGATGGCCCGCTTCGCGCCCGCGGCGGAGGCGAGCTTCTCCACCTCGGGGATGCGGCTCTTCTCGCCGGAAAGCACGGTCTGCTCCGGCGAGTTCAGATTCGCAATCTCCACCCCGGCCGCGGCCGCGATCTCACGCAGCTTGTCCGCGGGCAGACCCATGACGCTGACCATGCCGCCTTCCCGCTCCTCGCAGGCTTCCTGCATGAAACGTCCGCGCGCTTCCAGGACGCGCAGCGTATCCTCAAAAGAAAGCGCGCCGGCCATGTGCAGCGCGGACCACTCGCCCAGGCTCAGGCCCGCTGCTGCGCCGAAGGCCAGCCCGGGCACCTCGCGGGCCAACGCGCGAAAACATGCAATACTCGTCACGAAAATCGCCGGCTGACAGTTGTTAGACTTCGTCAGCGCCTCGACCGGTCCCTCAAAACAGATCTTGGACAGGGAGAACCCCAGCACGTCGTCCGCTTTGACAAACAGGTCGCGACACTCGGGATACGCCTCGGCCAGATCCTTGCCCATGCCCACGAACTGCGCGCCCTGCCCTGCAAAAACTGCCGCTTTGTCCGACATGATGTCCGCTTCCTCCCGCTTTTAAGAAATTCAAGATTGTCCCGCGCGCCGTCATGCGCGGGTCTCTGCTGCTACCATTCCAGCACGCTGGCGCCCCAGGTGAAGCCGCCGCCGAACGCCACGAACAACAGCAGGTCGCCCTTGTGAATCTTGCCGGCGCGCACGGCCTCGTCCAGCGCCACGGGGATCGACGCCGCCGACATATTCCCCACATGGTCAAGGTTCACGATGAACTTGTCCATGTTGCCGTGAAACCGGTTGGCGATAGCCTGAATGATCCGCATGTTGGCCTGGTGCGGTATGACCCACGTCACATCGTCGGGCTTCAGGTTGCAGCGCGCCAGAACGTTTTCCGCGGCCTCGCACATGCAGCGTACGGCATGCTTGAACACCTCGTTGCCCGACATTTTCATGTAGTGCAGCCCCTGCTCCACCGTCGCAGCGCTCGCAGGCGAACGGCTGCCGCCGCCCGGCAGGCTCAGCAGCGCGTTGAGCGATCCGTCGGACCCCATCACCGTCTTGATCAGCCCGCGCCCTTCCTGCTTTGCCTGCACAATGACCGCGCCCGCGCCATCCCCGAAAAGCACGCACGTCCCGCGGTCCTTCCAGTCCGTGACGCAGCTCAGCCGCTCGCTTCCAATTACCAGAGCGGTGTTGATGGCGCCCGATGCGATATAGAGGCGCGCCGTTTCCAGGCTGTAGAGAAAGCCGGAGCACGCCGCCTCGATATCAAAACAGAAAGCGCGCTTGGCCCCGATCTGATCCTGCACGAAGCAGGCGGTATTAGGGAACGGCATATCGGGAGTGAGCGTGGCCACCACGATCATGTCCACATCAAGCGGCCCCACCCCTGCCATCTCCATGGCCCGGCGCGCCGCATGGGCGCCCATCACCGAGGCCGGCTCGTGATCCGCGGCAATATGCCGCTCGCGGATTCCCGTGCGCGTGAAAATCCACTCGTCCGTGGTGTCCACCATCGTTTCCAAGTCCCGGTTGGTCAGGATTTTGGAAGGCAGGTAGGACCCCGTGCCTGTGATCGAAACTGTGCGGGTGGTAGTATCAGATGGATTCATCCCTGTGCGCTCATTTCCTTGATCTTTCCGACAATACGCTGCGTGAGGTTCTGCTGTACGGCTTCGCATGCGACCCGCACGGCATGATAAATCGCCAGGTCGGATGACGAGCCGTGCGTGATGATGCACACTCCGTTCACGCCCAGCAGGGGCGCCCCGCCGTACATCTCGGGATCCATCTTCCGCTTCATCTCCTTCAGCGCGCCTTTCAGCAGGATCGCGCCGAGGATCCGAACGGGGTTGCGCTTGAACTCCTGCTTCATCCAGTGGCCGATCGCATGCGCCGCGCTTTCGCTTGTCTTGAGAACCACGTTGCCCACGAACCCGTCGCAGACCACGACGTCCGTCTGGCCAAGGAACAGGTCGTGCCCCTCGACGTTGCCACGGAAGTTGATCGGTGCGCGGCTCAGAATCCCGAACGCCTCTTTCGTGACGTCGTTGCCCTTGATGTCCTCCCCGCCAATGCTCAGCAGCCCGACGACCGGCGAGCTTTGGCCGAGGATGACCTGGGAATAGATGCTGCCCATCAGCGCGAACTGCCCCAGCAGCGTCGGCGTGCAGTCGGTGTTCGCGCCGGCGTCGATGAGCACGAACGGGCGGTCTTGCGTGGGAAGCACGGTGGCAATGGCCGGACGCTCCACGCCGGGCAGATTGCGCAGCTTGAGCTGCGCCGCCACAACGACGGCCCCAGTGTTGCCCGCCGACACCACCGCATCCGCCTCGCCGCTCTTGACCAGATCCACGGCCCGCGAGATCGATGAGTCCTTCTTCTTGCGGATCGCCTGGGCCGGGCTTTCATCCATGCCGACCACGTCGGCGGCATGCACAATCGCGATCTTCGGCGAGACGGCGCCGTACTGCGCAAGCTCGCGCTTCACCGCCCCCTCGTCGCCGACAAGAATCAGCTTGTCAACGAGGGACAGCTTCGCTGCGCGCACCGCGCCTTTGACGATTTCGCGGGGGGCAAAATCCCCCCCCATGGCATCCACCGCAATTCGCATGAAAACGTCCTCGAATCAGTCCGTTTCCACGCGCAGCACCTGCCGGTCGCGGTAGTTGCCGCAGGCCGCGCAGACGCGATGCGACTGCACCGGAACCCCGCACTTCGGGCAGGGCTGCCCCCCCAGAATGTCCACCTGGTGATTGGAGGAATGCTTCCGCCTGCGAATCCTTGCCTTCGACGTTTTCCTTTTCGGTACACCCATGACCGCTCCTTGTCTTATGTTAGTTCAGACTCAACCCGCCCAGCGCATCCCACCGCTTCTCGTCTGGCGGACTGCACCCGCAGGCGCCACCGTTAAGATTCTTCCCGCACTGCTTGCACAGCCCTTTGCAGCTCTTCCGGCACAGGGGAAAACTCGGAAAGCGGAGTATCATAGATTCCCGGATCTCATTGGTCAAGTCCACGTCTTCCGTCGTCCCTGCCTCTATTGCGCACTCAAAATCGGGCTCCTCAATCTTCTTTTTCGAAAATTCCCCGCACCGCGAGCAGCGAAAGCTCACCTCCGAGGCGACTCTGCCCATCGCAATCAGCTCGCCCGACACAAGGACGACGTGAATCCGGTAGGAGATCGGCTTCTCCGCCTTCACGTCCGGGTCGTGCTCCAGCGCCCAGACCTGGGCGGGCTCCTCGCCCTCGAAGGTCTCGCCGTCGGACGCCAGCCTATGGAGATTGATAATCATCCGATGGGGTTCCCCTGCACGCTGCGACTACGCCGGCCGGCCGAACTTTCTTTTCAGTGCGGCCACCACCACGGCGGGCACAAAGTCGGAGGTGACCGCGCCTAGGGCCGCAATCTGTTTGACGGTGCTCGAACTGACGTAGCTGTGCGTTTCCTTCGGCATCATAAAGAAGGTCTCCACATCAGGAGCCAGCTTGCGGTTAGTCAGCGCCATTTGGAACTCGTACTCGAAATCGGAATAGGCCCGCAGCCCGCGCAGAAGCACGTGGATGCCCTTCTGCCTGGCAAACTCCACCAGCAGACCATCGAACGTTATGATCTCCACGTTGCGGAGCCCCTGGCACACCTCGCGCGCCATCTCCACCCGCTCCTCCACGCTGAACAGCGTGGCCTTGGGGGTGCTCACGGCAACGGCAAGCAACAGCCGGTCAAAAATATCGGCGCCCCGCTCGACCAAGTCCATGTGCCCCAAGGTCAGAGGGTCGAACGTCCCCGCATAGATTGCCGCTTTCGTGCTCATTGCCCAGCCTCCGCCGACATCCCCGCCCCGCCCGCACCGACCTTCAAACGCTCAAAGACCAGCAGGCGGCTCTCCCCGTAGCTGCGATCCTTCAGCAACGTCCAGCCCGCATAAGACGTTACGGGGCTCTCGAACGCCTGCTCCATGACAAATACCCCGCCGGGCGCCAGTGCGTTGCTGGCCGTCAGGGCGTCCAGCACGTCCCCCACCCCATCCTCTTCCGCAGGCAGATTCGGCCGCCGTTTGCCCCCGGGGCGACCCGCTTCAGGCTCCGTTCCGCGACGAGACCTGCCATACGGAGGATCGGCAAAGATAATATGAAACGCCCCGGGCGCAACTCTTTTTTCAAGGAAGGGCACGGCCTCGCACAAAACGGCCTCCGCCCGCTCGGGGCAGAGCTGCTCCATATTCTCCTTAAGAACGCGGTGCACGCGCCTGTTCCCTTCCACGCAGCACACGGACTCGGCGCCCCGGCTCCAGGCCTCGATCCCCACCGCCCCCGAGCCCGCATAGAGATCCAGAAACCTGGCGCCCGGCAGCAATCCGGCCAGCATGGAGAAAAGCGCCTCGCGCACACGGTCCTGCGTGGGCCGCACCGGCCCATCCGGTACCCGCAAATGCCGCCCGCCCAAAACTCCCCCGGTAATCCGCATGCCCCGAATGGTACGGCAGCCGGGGATTCGTAGCAAGCCATAGGTAGGCAACGCTGCGGTTCGAATTCGAATTCAAGCCGAGTGGAGGCTGAAGAGCGCGAAGGGAAACGGGAAGAGGGTTGCAAGGGGAACGCATGGCCAGCCGGTCGGGAGGGGGTGGTTGGCGGTTTATCGCTGGAGGCAGGTGAGTTCGGGCGGGAGGTAATACGGGCAGGGAGCAGGCTGGGGCGAACAGCAGGCCGGAATGGCCGCATGACGGAGGGTCAGCAGAAGGGAACGGGGACTCAGGTCTTGCGCGGGATCACCACCACGAGGAGCAGCGCGCCATGCAGCGGCGC
>CAYRKB010000043.1:0-28733 GCA_964424705.1 uncultured Victivallales bacterium | reverse complement strand
AAGAACTCTTACCGATCATGGGGATCGGCAGTGATAGGACGGCAAACCAAACCAGTTGGAGAAACTCATTGAAAGCAATCTAGACAACCAGGGCGCCTGTGGCCATCGGACCTACAGTCAGGCCACAGTGCAGGGATCGTTAGCGATATGGGGAACGTTGAAATCGAAGCTGTCGCGGCCCGGAAGAAATAGAGAAAGGCTGAAACCACGAAAACCGTGTCCGAAATCCGCTCCTTGCTTCGATCGGAGATCGTTGAGGTCACTGGCTGCACCGAACCGGCCAGCGTGGCCTTCGCGTTTCTGCGGGCCCGCCGTCACTTGAAGGGGCCATTTGATCCGCGGAGGGTGAAGGCGCAGTTGTACGCGTCGCCCGAGGTGCTGAGAAATGCGTCCACGGCGGTAGTACCGTTTCTGAACCGCAGGGGTTTACGAACCGTTGTGGCGGCGGGTTTGTCTTCCAGTGCCGATCAGTTCAATCTCTTTCCCGGCATTGACCGACGCATTACCCGAGTTCTGCTCGGGCGCAGGTCTTGGCTGAAGGTCGAGCGACTCGCCCAGCACCAGGGAATCTACGTCAAAGCTGTTTTGTTCACGCCGACAGAATCCGTGTCCGTGGTCATTCAGGGGCGACATGACGAGGTCAGAGCCATATCCCATAACGGAAAAACGGTCTTCCGATCTCCGCCTCATCGCCAGCAGTGGATGAGTGTGCTGGAGATCATGAAGGCGGTTACGAAACGAGATCGCCCGCTGGAAGAAGTCGCGCGCGAGTTCATCGTCCGGCAGGTGCGTGGCGACCCGGCGCAACCACTCCCGGAACGGATTGCTGCTTTGATTCGGGCGCGCATGTGCGGGGCAGGCTCGCCCGTCATGACGGTCACGGGTTCAGGCAACCATGGCATCCTGCTTGGTGTGCCGTTCTACGAACTGTACCGGAAGCACGGCAGGCGCATCCTGCCCGCTGCCGTGTTCTCCCTTCTAGCCGTAATTCACATGACGGGGAAGCGGAGCCGCATTTCCGCGGACTGCGGCTTGGCGACCAAGGCGGCGCCGGCGCTGGCTGCCGGACTGGCGCTTGCTCAGGGCGCGAACCTTGCGCAGATTACTCGTTTGATGCGTTCGGTGTCCCAGACTCTGCGAAATCTGAAATGTTCAGGCGCGTGGGCCAGTTGTGGGAGTAAGGCTGGACAGGTTTTAGGAGTGGTGCTGGCGAAAGCAAAAGCAGGAACTCATGGCAATTGTCGTTGTTGACAGGAAAGACAGCATGACCGAATCGATTCGTACCGATAATCTCAATGTTATCGAGATGGCGCTTCTCGCTACGCCTATGAATCTGAAGCAGGAATGCCCCGCCTCCCCAGAGAGTCTGCAGCATGTGAGCTACGCGCGCGCCATGATCCGACGCATCCTATCCGGCGAAGACCGACGCCTTCTAGTCGTCGTGGGACCCTGCTCCATTCACGATCCCGCCGCGGCCATGGACTACGCCCGGCGACTGAAAGCGCTATCGGATGAAGTGGCGCAGGAACTGCTTGTAATCATGCGCGTGTACTTCGAGAAACCCCGCACAACCAGTGGCTGGAAGGGGTTGATTTACGATCCCTGCATGGACGGGTCGGCTGATATTTCTCGTGGTTTACGTACCGCGCGCCGCCTGCTTCTGGCCATCAACGCGCTCGGGCTGCCAGCAGGCACGGAAATGTTGGACCCCATCGTGCCCCAGTACATCGCCGATCTCGTCTCTTGGGCGGCCATCGGCGCACGCACTAGCGAATCGCAAACGCATCGCCAGATGGCCAGCGGGCTGTCCATGCCCGTGGGCTTCAAGAACCGGACCGACGGCGACGTGCAGGTAGCCATCGACGCGATGCAGGCGGCTCGTACCCCCCACAGTTTCCTCGGCATAGACGAGAACGGACGCGCCGTAGTCGTGCGCACGGCAGGCAATGCGTGGGGCCACATGATTCTCCGCGGCGCCCGCGCCGACACCAACTACGATACCCGCAGCGTGACGGACACCGCGGATCGCATGCAAGCATGCGGTTTGCTGCCTTGCGTCATGGTGGACTGCAGTCATGGCAACGCCGGAAAGCGTTTCGAGAAACAGGAGATCGTCTGGAACTCTGTCTTGGAGCAGCGCCGCTGTGGAAACTGCGCTCTCATCGGAATGCTCTTGGAAAGCAACCTGTTCGAAGGGAACCAACGGATGCCCGACGACCCGTCAGCGCTGAAGTACGGTGTTTCGGTCACGGATGAATGTGCGGGATGGGAGGCCACCGAACGCATGCTGCGTCGGGCGGCGAAGGCCCTGGCAAAGAGGACTCAACTGACAGGCGTGACGGCGGCGGAATGAAAGGGGAATCGCATGCAGTTCGAACAAATTGGGATTATTCGGTCACCTTTTCACGAAGCTGCGGGGATGCCAATCCAGCCGTCCCGTTTCGTGATAACCGCGAAAACGGCATTTTCGCACCGCGATCCCCGTGCCGCTCTAACCCCACTGGGCTCTCGTGTGTTCGGTTGATGGGATTTGGCTGTGACCACTTGACAGTGATGAAGATACGCCGGGCGGCCGTTTGACCGTCGGCGGAAAGACCAACCAGAGTGAAGGAGGACCGCACTGTGACTGTACGCAGAATCGTTGTTGTCGGAGGCTCGGCGGCGGGGCCCAAGGCTGCGGCCAAGGCCCGCCGCATGGATCAGCATGCCGAGGTGACCATCATCCAGAAGGCGCCGGACCTGTCGATGGCCTCGTGTGGCTACCCTTACTACGTGGGCGGTTTCTTTGACAACCGCAACGAACTGTTGTGTACGCCGACCGGGGTCGTGCGCGATCCCAAGTACTATCTGAATGCGAAGGGCATCCACGCGCTGACAGGTATGGAGGCCGTCGCGATAGACCGGGCGCGACGCATCGTGCGCTACCGCGCCGTCGAGGGCGGTACGGAACGGGAGATCCCCTACGACCGGCTCGTGCTGGCCACCGGCGCCACCGCAGTCATGCCGCCCGTGCCGGGGATCGACTTGGAGGGCATCACGACCCTGCAATCGATGCGGGATGCCGATTACCTGCGGCGCGTGCGTGACGAGGGTAAAATCAAACGCGCCGTTGTCGTTGGAGGGGGGTTGATCGGCGTGGAAACCTGCGAGGCCCTGCATTTAGCCAGCATTGAGATCACGGTGGTCGAGATGCTGCCGCAGATCCTGATGTTCCTGGACTGGGAAATCGCCAAGCTGGTAGAGAACCATATGCGGGCGAAGGGCGCGCATCTGGTGACGGACAACCCCGTGGCGGCGTTTCTGGGCCGTGACGGCAAACTCACGGGCGTGCGGTTGCGCAACGGCACTGAGCTGCCGTGCGAGTTGGCTGTCGTCGCTGTCGGCGTGCGGCCCAATGCCGGGCTTGCGAAGCACGCAGGGCTGGAGGTCGGCGAGAAGGGCGGCATTGTCGTCAATGAGTTCATGCAGACTTCCGATCCAGATATCTACGCCGCAGGCGACTGCGTCGAAATACCATCACTGCTCACAGGCAAGCGGGTGCACGCACCCTACGGTGACCTGGCTAACATTCAGGGGCGCGTGGCGGGCCAGAACGTGGTCCTCGGGCCGCACGCGCGGTTCCCCGGCACGCTGCAGACAGGCGTCTGCAAGGTGTTCGACTTCGCGGCCGGCGCAACGGGCCTCTCGGAGACGACCGCACAGAAGGCGGGCCTCAACACGGTAAGCGTTGTCACGGCTGCTCCCGACAAGCCCGGCTTCATGGGCGGAAAGCTGCTGATCATCAAGATGGTGGCGGAGCGGGGTACCGGCCGGCTGCTCGGCGTCCAGTGCGTCGGCCCGGGGGATGTCAGCAAACGCATCGCCGCCGCGGCCATGGCGCTGCACGGCAAGCTCACCGTGGACGACCTCGCCGTGGCTGATCTGCCCTACGCCCCGCCGTTCTCGCCCGCCATCGACAACCTGATCGTCGCCGCGCACGTACTGGAGAACAAGATGACGGGTCGCCTGACCGGGATCAGTTGTCGGGACGTCAAGCGCAAGGTCGACGCGGGCGAGGACGTGTTCATTCTCGATACGCGCGGTCCGGACGAGTACGAGCAGCTGCGGCTTGGCATCGGGGAAGTGCTCATTCCGCTCGGCGCGCTCCGCAAGCGATTGGCGGATCTTCCGGCGGACAAGATCAAGGAAATCATCTGCTTCTGCAAGATATCCCTGCGCGGTTATGAGGCCGCAAGTCTGCTGGAGGCGCACGGCTGGAAAAACGTCAAGGTCATGGAAGGCGGCCTTATGGCGTGGCCGTTCGAGCGGGAGAAGTGAGCGACGCAATGACGGGGTGACAACGTCGACGCTGGAGGGGCTAGTCCTGTCAGCCCGGTTTTCGCACAACGTGGGAAGGAGTTCGAGATCGGAGATGAGCAGCCTACCCCCTTTCCGAGAACCTCACGACAATCAATGCCGCTCTCGCTCAATGAATGGGGCGAGAGTATTGAGGACGACACAGATGAAACTCGGACTCGTAATCTACTCGACGGATGCGGAAACGCTATGGAACGCCTATCGACTCGGCGTGTTCGCTCTGAAGCAGGGCGACAAGGTTAAGGCATTCCTGCTCGCCAAAGGCGTGGAATGCGAGCGGCACACGGAGGAGCCGTTCAACGTCAAGAACATGATGCAGTCCTTTGTTGACGAAGGCGGCGAGATTCTGGCCTGCGGAACATGCCTCAAACTGCGCAATTTGGAAGGCACGCAGTTGTGTCCGCTTTCCACCATGAAGGACCTGTACGAGTTGATTCGGGATTCGGACAGGGTGATCACAGTATGACGGCGCCCGCATCTCCATCCGGCCCCTTGACTGTTGCTTTCGACAAGTGGGCCGACCGTTACGACGGGTGGTACGACGGCGCCGAGGGTGCGGTCATCTTCCGGGATGAAGTGGCCTGCCTCCAGCTTCTCTGCCCGCAACGGCGCGGGCGCTGGGTCGAGGTCGGCGTCGGCACCGGCCGGTTTGCCACGGCTCTGGGAATCGTGGAGGGGCTCGACCCGTCCCCGAAGATGCTGGCACGTGCCGCGCAACGCGGCGTCTGCACTCATTCGGGAACCGCCGAGAAACTGCCGTTCCCCGACGGTGCGTTCGATGGCGTGCTCATGGCATTGACGTTGTGTTTTGTGCAGGATGCCGGCCAATCTCTGCGCGAGTGCGCCAGGGTTCTGCGGCCATCCTGCCCGCTTCTCTTGGGTATCATCCCGTCGGACAGCCCCTGGGGCGAGTCATACAAGCGGAAAGCGGCCGAGGGACACCAGGTCTACTCGCTCGCCCAATTCCGCACCGTTCCTGAAACCGTGGCGTTGGCGGAAAGCGGGGGATTCGTGCTCCGCGACTCCGCGAGCGCCCTCTTCGGAAATCCGGGCGCCGCGCCCGACTGGAAGCCGCATGTTGAGCGCGGCGCGGTCAAGGGCGCGGGCTTCGTAGCTCTCCGGTTCGAGAGTCGTGGAGTTCGGCTGTCCGAAGGGCAGATGCCACGTGATCTCTCCAAGGTGGGAGAAAAACTCCATGAATGATTTCCGGCCCATTGGCATTGTTCATTCGCCTTACAAAGAACCGATGGGGATGCCAATTCAGCCGGTCTTTGCTGAAGAAACCGAAAGCACTGTGGAGGTGCTGCCACAATACGCGGAGGGCCTGCGCGATCTGGAAGGCTTCGAGCGGATCTGGTTGCTCTTTTGGCTCCACAAAGCCCCCCGGTCCGCTGCGCGTGATCCCGTTCCGCGACACCACCGAGCGCGGTGTTTTCGCCACCCGGGCGCCCTGCCGGCCGAATGCCATCGGTCTGTCATGCGTGCGCCTTCTCTCCATTGTCGGCAACGTACTCACAATTGGCGGTGTGGACATCCTCGACGGCACTCCGCTGCTCGACATCAAGCCGTATGTGCCGAAGTTCGACGCTTTCCCGAGCAGCCAGGCCGGATGATGTGATCAATCGCCACCATCGGCCCGGACGCACGCGGACGAGCGGTTTGTGGTGTCGAATTGAAACCACCAAGGCCTAACCCGTGGTGTTGCAAACCGTGTGGCGATTCTGCAATCAACCGGTCCGGCCGGTTACGAGGAACACGGGGTATTCACGGGGCCGGCCACCGCCCGAAGGCCGCACAATCCGATAAGCCTCGTGGGCTGTGGTATCCATGAACCCGATATCCTTCAGCCACCGGCAGACTTCCTCGCGGTCGAAGCCGTGGTGATAGACGCCGGTCGAGTCGGAGTGGAACGTCCCATCCTCTGACTCCAGGTCAGCCACGGCAATCCAGCCGCCGGGCAGCAGGCAAGGGCGAAGCCGATGAAGCGCCTCGGACACATCCGGAATGTGGTGCAAAACCATGGAACTCACGATGAGATCGAACTTGGCCGCCGGCATTGAGGTTTTGGCGATGTCGCACAGCATCGTGTGAACGTTCCCGATCCCCAGCGTCTTCAACTTCTCATCGAGCACTCGCAGCATCTCGCCCGATGCGTCCACGGCCATTAGGTTCCCCACGTAGGGCAGCAGCCCGAGTGTCACCAGTCCGGTGCCCGCCCCGAAGTCCATGACCTTCATATCGGAACGCAGCGGAACGGCCTCCTGAATCACGTCCACTACAGCGCGCGCCAAAGCGACCCGCCCCGGATTGGAGTCCCACTCCGTCGCCGCTTGATCAAAGCGCTCCCTCACCCGCGCCAGCTCTTCCTCGTTCATGGGTGTCAATCTCCCACTTCCGGCAGCGTCTCACAAGTGACTTCTTTAGGACGGCGCACCTGACCTGTCCCACGTGATTGCCTTTGGCTCACGCGTGCGCCATACGTTCTTGATCCTCGTCTCATTTCCCGCCATCATTAGCACATAATGAAGAATACAGGAACGGAGACAAAGGCGGGGCAGTGCCTGATTCGGTAAGACTTCTTTTCCGTGTGGGCGGCAGGAAGGGCGTTGTATTGTGCCGCCGTTCTTTGCGACACTGCGTCTGCATTGGGGCTGCAGTTATGAAGGCCGCGCAAAAGAGCCTCTTTCCCCGGGAGTTCATCCGGCTGATCCCGAAGACGGATCTGCACGTGCACCTTGACGGCTCGCTGCGCCTGCAGACGCTGATCGACCTGGCGCGGGCGGAACGTGTGAAACTGCCTTCGTTCGAGCCTGACGGCCTGCGGGAGCTGGTGTTCAACGATAAGTGAGCTTCACAAAATAGGCGGTCAAAGACGGCGATAAAATCCCGCCCCGCCTGAAGGAGAATCTCTGATGCGGGGATTGACAGGAAAGCACACCACGGCGTCAGGATACGCTCGCAAGCTTGCTCTTCTGACGCCGCACGTCCGCGAGAAAGAGAGGATCTTCAGTGCGTCCAATGGAGTTTCGGCTGAGCGCAAAGCGTTCCTTGTTTCGCGTGTTGAAGACTGTGGGCATGATTACAGCCCTCGTTACCCTGTGCATAGCCTATGCGCGGTTTGTTGAGCCGACCTGGCTTCGTGTCAGGCATGTCAAGCTCTCGCCTGACCCCACAGTCCGGATCATCCACATCTCCGACATACATTTCAAGGGCGATGCCCGGTATCTCAAAAGGGTGGTGACCACAATCAACAGACTGGACGCGGACCTCGTGTGCTTCACCGGGGACTTGGTTGAGAGCGCCGCCTTTCTGGATGGCGCACTGCGTTGCGTATCAAGAGTCAACAAGCCTATCTACGGCGTGCCCGGCAACCACGATCAATGGGCCTTGCGCTCCTTCGACAGCATCCGCGACACCTTCCGTAAGACGGGCGGTGAATGGCTTGATGACCGTGCCGTCCTCATGCCATCGAAACGTGTGGCATTGTTGACCGCGGCGTGCTGCCGCGAGGAGACGCCAGCCGGGTACAAACGCGTTCTGCTCGAACATTATCCCGAGTCCGCCGCGCAGCTGCGGGACGCATGGTGCGATCTGATTCTGGCGGGCCACACTCACGGCGGACAAGCCAGCGTGCCCTTCCTGCGCAACGCGGGGATTCCTCTGGACATGGACACCTATGACAGGGGTTTGTTTCAAACGCCATCTGGTCCGTTGTATGTGAACCCGGGCATTGGCACATACTACCTGAACCTGCGGTTTCTTTGCCGGCCTGAGGTAACGCTGATCGAGATCTAGAAGAGGGGCCAACGGAGAGCGGCGCGCGGCGGCGGACGGTGCTGCATGCGCATTGGACCGGGAGGGATGCGCTAGGCCTGCATTTCTGTGAGCCTCTGCCAGCAGTACCATTGCATGCGCGGCAGGTGGAAAAAGCCTTTCCACATGTTGCCCTTGAGCGTTGTCGACACGGTGCCGTCGCGGTGCAGGTACCCGTACCATTCGCCGTGCGCGGGGTCCGGGAAATGGGCGTAGGCCCATTCGTGCACCTTCCGGTGCCAGCGCGCATACTTTTCATCGCCGGTCATCTGGTAGGCCAGCAGCGTCGCGATGATGGCCTCGTTGTGCGGCCACCAGAACTTCATGTCGTGATAGTACTCGGTGCAGGGCAGCCCCTTCGCGTCGCGGAAGTACAGGATTCCCCCGAACTCCTGGTCCCACCCGATTTCCAGCGACCAGTCGATGATGCGCGTCCCGAGTTCGATCAGGCGCGGGTCGCGCGTGCCGCGCAGGCGGGCCTCCTCGAGGATGAACCAGCCCAGCTCGATCGCGTGGCCGGGGTTGACCGCGCGCCCGTCAAACGTGTCATAGAACTCTCCGTGTGGGCCGACGGTCTCAAGCACGCAGGCGAATTCCTGCTTCATGAAATCGCGCGCGACCTCGTCGATAGCGCGGTCGATCACCGCCGTGCACAGCGGGTCGTTGACCGCCTTGCGCAGCTCCTGCGCCGTGACGATCAGGACCATGGGAATGGCGAGGCCTTTCATGGGCCGCACGGCCGGGTCGCTCTTGGGCGGGATGAGGCCCGGCGTGTCCAGGTAGCGGAGCACGAGCTTGAAGAGGTCCAGCGCCTGGCGCTTGCAGCGCTCGTCGCAAGCGGCCGTGCCGTAGGCGGCGAGGGCGATGACGGCGAAGATCTCGGAGAAGATGTAGCGCCGCTTGCGCAGCGGCTGGCCCTCGCGCGTGACGGAGAAGAACATGCGCCCGTCGGTGTCGAAGCAGTGCGCGTTGAGGAAGTCGATGCCGCTGCGCGACCACTCCAGCCACTCGGGGCGCCTCTCGATGGTGTTGTAAAGCGTTGCCAGCATCCACGCAAAGCGGCCCTGGAACCAGACCGACTTGTCGGTCTGCAGAATGCTGCCGTCGCGGGCGAGGGACGTGATGAACCCGCCGTGCTCGCGGTCGTGGGCGCGCGGCAGCCAGAATGGGAGCGTGTCGTTCAGCAGCCCGTCGCGGTAGAGGGCCAAGTACCCGGCGATCTCCTCGGCTGTCATGTGCGATTGCCTACCAGATCGATTTCATCTGCCATGCGTCAAGCTGCTTCGCCGTCGCCTCGCCCGACTCGGCAAGAAGCGCCACTTCGACGGCACCGGCATCTTCAGGGTACATTCTTCCCGTCATGCACACTCTGCGGTTGGCGAACACCTCCACCACGGACCGGTCCAGGAACACGCGTAGCGTCAGGTCCTCGCCCGGCTCCAACACGAGCGGGACCGCGAGCCCGCCCGCGTCCACGTCGGCCGTGTCGGCGTGGAAAAGCGCCCACCCACCTCGCGTACGGGGTGTCTCCCGGCAGTAGAGTGTTTGGGCAACCGCGTCATAGGTGATACGCATCAGCTCCTCTTTGTCCCGCAGTACCAGGCCAAAACGAGAGGCCGAACCGTGGGCAAACACAACCTTCAGTTCGAGTTGCATACCACGGCTGTTCTTCACTGGCACAGGCGTGCTTCCAATCAGCAGGTCCTTTTGCTGGTGGTGGGCGCCACGCAAGGCTTCCAGCTCAGGGGCAGGGTCAAAACGCAGAGTGCGATCTTCAGCCAGCGAAACCACCTGGGGCAGCGTTTGCATGGACGCCCAGCCCGGACGTTTCGCTGCCGTCAGCTCGCGCGCCTCGGTCGCCCAGCCCCACAGAATCCTCCGGCCCTTGCCATCCAGGACCGTCTGCGGAACGTAGAACCGGCCGTGATTCAGCCGCCCTCGTTTTTCCGGCTGAAACCGATAGTCCTTGAACGTCCCCGTCATCCATGTCGCCTCATGCGAAAGAGTGAGGACGTATTTGTCACCCAGCGGGAAGAAGCCCGGACATTCGCAAAATGTGTGATCCTGCCTTGCCGGGTCCCCGCGGTAGAGGGGATGCAGATACTGCCAATGCACGAGGTCGGACGACTTATAGAGAGGCAGTAGCGATCCCTTGCCGTCTTTCAGCCCGGAACCCACCGTCAGGTACCAGCCGTCGGGCTCCTTCCAGACGCACGGGTCCCGCATCTCGCCCAGGATGCCGGGTTCCGGCGGCGGCCCCTTGATGATGGGGTTTGCTTCATACTTCTTGAACACGCGCAGATCTTCATCCGTGCTGGTGCTTGTCCAGATGTCAAGGTTCTCGATCGTGTAAATCGCGGTGCCAACGCCCTGGTTGTCCACCAGGCAGCCGGACCAGATGTGCCGGTCCGCGGCGATGCCATGATCCTTCGGCGTGATCGCTGGCGGCATGTGTTCCCAGTGCACAAGGTCTCTGCTCATCGCGTGGCCCCAGGAGTGGGGGCCGCCATAGGGATCATCCGGAAGGAATGAGTACTGGTAGAACATGTGGTAGGCGCCCTTGAAGTAGATCGGGTGTGGATCGTTCATCCATCCCGCCGGCGCTGCCAGATGGTATCTCGGATAGTGGGGATCTTGCAACATATTCTTCATCGAAGGGCCTCGTCCAGCATTGTTAGGTAGTTTTCCAATGGTATGTAGCTAGGGATGGAGTTGCCCGAGCCGACCGCGAAGCGTCCGCCTGGCGCGCAGGCGTCGATGATCTCGCGCACGTACTTGCGGAGGACCTCCGGCCGATCGCCGGTCAGCCTGTCCACGTCCACGCCGCCCAGCAGGCAGATCCGCTTCCCGTAGCACTGTTTGATATCCCGCACCGACTGCACGCCCTCCTGGAAGGAATGCTTCCCGTCGATGCCCACGTCTTCGATCAGGTCATCCATGATGGCGTCCACCTTGCCGCAGCTGTGCAGGTAGTACCGTTTGCCATGTTGATGAGCCAGCTGCGCGTATTTCTTGTGCCAGGGCAGGAAATATGCGCGGATATCATCCGGCGGAATCAGCGTCTGGGTATTGAACCCAAGATCCTCGCCCTGCAAAATGACGTCGAGCCTGTCAAACTCGCAGAGGTGTTCGTTGTAGCGATAGATCTGCTCGCCCAGCTTATCCGCCACCGCCCGGACCAGCGCGGGGTTGTCAACCAAGCTGTAGCAGAGGTGCTCATAGCCCATCAGCCGCGAAGCGTGCTCGAAGACTCCTCCCGCGTGACAGCTGATGAGCCCCATGCCATCCGGCAGGTGCTTGCAGAGGTAGCGATGCGTATAGAAGTCCATCTCGCCCACCTTCGGCCATGGGTACTTCTCAAAATCCTCCCAGCTCCGGATCGGCCCCTCGTGCAACTCCTGCCAGGCGCGGTCATGATCCGCGCTGGCGGTGGCGGTGTCGCGCGTGAGCGACGGCCGGGCCGGCAGCGGGGGGCACGATTCGATGCGGATGAAGTCGTAGCCCATGTGCATCCAGAAGGCGATCTGGTTGTCGAGCCAGAGGTTCGTGAGCTCCCGGTTTTCCCTCGAGAAATCCATCTGGCCGCCTGTGAATTCCGTGATGGCGGCTGGCTCGACCCATGGCCGCCCCAGCATGCCGGTGAGAATCGGGCGCATGACCGCATTGTCCACAATGTACTCGACCAGCGGTGGGCGGACGGGCACCTTCTTCCCGTCCATCGCGTCAAGGAACGCAGGCATGTCGGGCTTCGGGTGGGCGAGCGGAACCATGTAGGGGGCCATAGAGTGTCTCCTCAGACGAGCTGTTGCGCGTGAACGGGGTTTACAAGGATTTCGTCCACCATGAGCCAGGCCTTGGCGCCGGCGCCAAGCAGGCCGGCCGGAATCCGGGCGCGGTTGCGGGCGCGGATGCGGACGTAGCGGCCGCGCGTTCCCGGCGGCGCGCTGGCCAGGAGCGAATGGCTGAAAGGCCCTTCGACCTCCGGGGGCACATCCGGCGCCGCGCTTCCCGCCGGAATGAAGGTGCGGTTGTCTGTGGACACCGCGAACTTCACCTCGCGCGGAAGGTACATGCCATGAAACACCTGCTGCATGCAGACCAGGCCGAGCTGGCGGATCTCAATCGCAGCCCCCAGGTCGATGACTGCCTCAAAGTCGCGCTGGATGTAGGCAAGCCACGCACAGCCCCAGTCGGCCGTGAGCAGCTCTCCGTCGACGAGGCCCGCCGCGCCGCCGCGATTGAACCGCGGGTCCGGCTCGGTCATGGACAGCACCTTGCTCCCGACGGCCGCGTGCTGTATCCGCTGGATCTGCGGCGCGGCCGATACGGATTCGTCGGGCAGCATAAGCGGGCGAAGCTTGTCCATGTGCGCCGCGATGGAGCTGTTGCGCGTCAGGTCCCACAGGCTGACGCCGCGGCGCCGCAGCGCGAGGACGGTGGGTATCCAGCCCTGGACCCAGCCGCATTCGACAGACCATGCGCCCCAGCCTGCGTCGGCGTTGGAGCCGTAGTACTCCCAGCGCTTGAAGTCAAACGCCCGGAACCAGACGCCGTCCAGCTCGGGCTTGACATCGCTGCGGGCCTGGATGCGCAGGAGAAAATCCGCCAGCTTGTCTTCCATGCGCAGGTAGCGCGGATCGCCCGTGGCGGCGGCGGCCTCGTGCAGGCCAAGGAACGCGAAGTTGCAGGTGTACAGAAGGTCCGCCACCGTCTCGCCGTTGGAGTGGATCAGCGGCGCCTCGTTCGTGCCGTAGGTTGCGTTGGAGTCGGGCGGCGGAAAATAGCCCATGGCAGGATCCCCGAGCTCTTCACGGATCGCGCCGCAGTCATCCTGCGCGGCGCTGATGTCGCCCGCCATCCGGTCGAGCCAGGCGCGGTGTTCCGGAGTGTCCTCAACCCTCACCAGCCAGGCCAGGACCAGGAGCATGCGGGCGCGCTCCTGCTGGATGCCGTTCGTCCAGAACCAGCCGCCGGGGTACTTCTCCATCGTCAAGCGTATGCCAAGCTTTGTTCTTTCGAGCAGCGGCGCGTAATGAGTCTTGTCGTAGAGCCACAGGTACGCGGCCCATGTCCAGGCCTCAAAGTGCGGTGAGAGCCGGACGAGGGGCGCCTCCCAGAACGAGCGCCAGCCCCTGCGAAGAAGATCGGGGCCTTCGAGCCGTTCGCCGCGGAACCCGAGGCGGCCTGTCGTGCGGAAGTTGGCGAGGATATTGAGGAGCAGCTTCTCGTCCCAGCGGCTGGTGCCCAGGAGCGCGGCGGTCCCCATGCAGCCGAGCATCACTCGCACGTCGTTATCCTGGTAGAGCGCCCCGGGCGCTTCAGGGGTCCATCCGATCAAGCCGTAGCTGGGGTTGGCAGGATCATCGATGAACATTCCGGAGCGGGAGTAGAGCCAGTCCAGCAGGTTGGCTGCGATCTTCGCGCTGCGGGCGTCGTTATCGACCTCCGCGCGGAGCGCAAAGGCCAGCGAGCTTTCCCCGTTGCAGTCGGAGCGCAGTCCCCAGGTGACCGGCTGCCGGCCAAGGTGATCCACCTCGGACCGCACTCCCTCCATGAGCCCCAGCTCGCCGTCGCCGCAGGGCCAGGCGGGGTCGGGTGCCGCGGGCCGCGGCCCGTCTTTCCATGAAGCATGCACGAGCATCCGCGCCTTGGTATGCCAATCCATGCCCCGCACAATAGCGTCCTTCGCCGCGTTGGCGGGGAGCTCGTCGTTGCGGCCATACGCCGGCCTGACGTCCGGGATCCACTGCAGTTTCGGGGCCATTCGATCCGGCGCAAGCCAGGCAAGGATCCGGGCCCAGATGACGCGCCAGTCCTCCGCGGCGGCATAGCGCGCGGTGACGAACTGGCTGAACTTCGACGTGCAAGCCAGCACCTGGCCGCCCTCGCACTCGAAAAGCAGAGGCACGCTCTCGACGGGGAGGCCATAGGCGGCCTGGTCGCGCCCGGCCACTTTTGCCAGAACCATGTGCGCGGGCGCTGCGGGGGAGGGGCATATCCCGACTACGTGGCAGCCGTGGATCGCGAGGACGCGCATGGCGGGCAGATCTGGGCCGAAGAAGCCGGTAGCCACGACGCCTCGCTCGGTGGTCACCTTGCGTATGGGAGCGACGTCGAAGCCGGGCAGAAAGGCGGGGAACTCGACAAACACCCGCAGGCGTTTGGACGTGGCCTTGGCGAAGAAACCCGCATCGAGCTGAACGGGTTCGCCGGGGTATGCGTGTGCCAAGATTGCGAGGCCGCTTCCTGCGGGGGCAAGCTCCAGCGCCTCGGCGACCGTGAGACAGTGTTCCGGCTTCGCGCCCGACTCCCGAAGCACGCGCAGAAGATCGTTGCCCGGCTCACAGCAAAAGACGATGCCAAGACCCGCAGTCATCCGGCTCCCTTGATTCGGCTTAATGTCCGAATGGAAAGCGGGGGATTGTGCAGGCGACGCGGCTGGGTGTCAATCCGCCTTCTTGTGGTGAGCTTTGTCGAAGAATAGTAAGTGTCACGCAGCCGCGGAGTTCGCGGAGGACAGAGAATGTGTCTACTGTTCTTCGTGTGGAACACTGACAACTGATTCTAGAAGTGGAGCCTGAGCGAACCCGACACCGAAATGCCGTCAAACGATTCCGCTCCGCAGCAGATGGCGAATGCCGGTGCGGGGAAGAGTTCCACGGCGGCCATCCATCCGAGAGTATCCGTTTCACGGAAGGATTCGGCGGCGCCGCCATCGCTCCAGTCGCCGCTGACGGCCGAGATTGCGGGGCCGGCAGAAAACCGGAGGCTGGTGACGTTCTCCGCGCTCCACGGGGGATCCTCAAAGATTTCGTAGCGAAGCAACAGGGCCGCCGTGTATTCCTGCCAGTCGGCTTGATCTGTGTTGTACCCCGTGGTTTCCCCGAGAGCGGTGAGCGAGATCTTCCCGGCGAGGAACGAGGGGTCGCGCAGATCGCCTTCCCAGATATTGGGTGCCACGCCCAGGGACCACTTGCTGCCGGATGATCCGTAGACGTCATTCTCCTTGATCTGGAGGCCTCCCAGCGTGGTGAACACCGTGAGCCACGGCAGAACGTCATATCCGACATACGCATTGTAGATCGCTGATTCCAAGCTCGCGGGCAACCCGCCGACCTCGATTCCGCGGTCCATAAGGGTGACATCGGTTCCCACGGTCAACCTGTCCGAAATGTCCGCTTGCAGAAGATACTCCCGGCTGATTGAACAGCTCGGGGTTGCAGCGTGTGCCGAAACCACGGTCCATGCTATCGCCGCAACCAGGCTTCCAATGCTATTCCTGTGCATCACGTTGCTCCTTATCGTGGTGGAACCCATGCCCCTGCCTTCACTGGTGGGTGGAGAGTACGTGACGATATTGTCGAAGTCAAGGCTGGCAGGGCTGCTCAAGATGCGCGGGCGGCGCCCTGTATCGGCGCTGAAAGACGAGGCCGTTGGTCGCGGCGCTTCTTTGACTAGTGAATGGCCCCAGCCGTCTGCCCGTAGTCGGCAAGGCGGAAAACGCTAGCCAGTTACATGTTGTGATTCTCCCCGCGAGCGACTAGATTCAGGCCCTTCTGAGAGAACAAAATAGAGGAGTTGCATATGAGGCAAATCTTGTTGGGTGCTCTGTGTTCCACAGTGATTGGGTGCTTGGTTTGCACCCCGGCCCGGGCGGATTCCGCTTCGAACAATCTGCCGAACCTGATCCCGTGGCCCAAGGTGCTGACGCCGGCCAAGGGCTTTCTTGAAATCAATGCGAAGAGCCGCGTCATCGCTGCGGACAAGGCGCTGGAGCCGCTGGCCCGCATCTTCAGCGAGGAGATCGAGATGGTCACCGGCCTTCGACTGGCCGTGGCCGTTGGCGACTTCAAACCGGGCGACATTGTGCTGCGGGTCAATCCCGCGCTGAAGGCGGACGCGGATATTGTGACGGTCCAGAAGCGCGAAGTGACCCGCACGCGCGACTACGCCCACACAATCACGGTCGGTAAGACGGCCGTGGTGGAGGGCTTTGACTATCGCGCGGTGGCGGAAGGCACGGCAACGCTGCTGCAGGCTCTGCGGGTTGAGAAGGGCGCCGTGCGCCTGCCTGCGATGGCGGTGAAGGACTGGCCGGAGGCTGATTTCACGGCGATCATGGTGGACTGCGGCCGGCAGTACATTCCCATCAGCACACTCCGGCAGGTCGTGGCCGCGTGCCGCGTGTACAAGGTCCGCTACCTCCAGCTGCACCTGTCCGACGACCAGGGCTGGACCTTCCCCTCGCGAGCCTACCCTACGCTGGGAAGCGCGAATGGCGCCGCGCACGGGGGCGTGCCGCCCAAGGTGTACGACCTTGAGGACCTGAAGGCCCTCGTGGCCTTTGCTGATGCCCGGGGCGTGACGCTCGTGCCCGAGTTGGAGACGCCCGGTCACTCTTCGGCGGCGCGGCGTGCGATGCCGGAGCTCTTTGGCGCGCTGGATGCGCAGGGAGCGCCGGTCGACCTGCCGATCATGAACATCGGCAACGAGAAGTTGTACGCGGCGCTCGATACCATTGTCGGCGAGATGTGCGAAGTGTTCAAGTCGTCCCCGTACTTCCACATCGGGGTGGATGAAACGCGCATGGGCGGCGTAGCGGACCTGCCGGAGGCCAAGGCGTTGATGGCGGGCAAGGGGCTGACAACACCCGGCGAGCTGTTCAACTACTTCGTGTGCCAGATGAACGAGTTCGCGAAGAAGCGCGGGAAGAAGACGATCATCTGGGAGGGCGCCGGCAACGGGGCTTCCAAGGATATCATTAACATGACCTGGGATGGCAACGCCCGCACGGCGGAAGCGCTGCTCCCGGCCGGCATCACCACGATCACCGTCCCGTGGAACCTGGGCGTGCCCTGGCCCGAATGGACCATGTACATCTGCAACGGAAGCGTGCTCAAGCGCGGAGATTCCGTCCTCGGCGCGATGCTGCCGATGTGGGAGATGAGCGCCGAGGCCCTGATCGACGGCTATCTCCCAGGCATTCCTAAGCGCCAGGACCGCACGTGGAGCCCGGCGCATACGTTTACGGAGCAGGAGTTCGAGCAGCGCTCGAAGTCCACAGAGGCGGTCGTGGCAAAGCTCATCTCCACCGTGCAAATCAAGGCCCAGGGGCTGTTTGATATCGATGCCAGGGCGCGCTCCGACAAGGGCAACATGTTCGAGGACAAGCTCGCCGTGTCGTTCGAGAGCGTCGTGAAGCGCGGAACCATACGGTATACCGTCACATCGCTGGCCGACGGCAGTTCCGCGGGTGCGAGTGACGGGGATCCGACGGCGAAGTCGCCGGCCTACGCCGGGCCGATCACGCTGACGAACAGCGCGACGGTGAAGGCGGCCGTGTTCGGGTCGGACGGCGCGCAGATCGGGTACGCCGCGTCCCGCACGTATGTGCACGTGAGCTACGAGCCGAACCTGACGACGGGCAAGCCGGTCACCGTGTCCGGCGGGACGGAAGGGGCGAACAAGCCCGAGTATGCCGCGGACGGCCTGGT
This sequence comes from uncultured Victivallales bacterium, assembly GCA_964424705.1. GTDB lineage: Bacteria > Verrucomicrobiota > Kiritimatiellia > UBA8416 > CAYRKB01 > CAYRKB01. The sequence continues at coordinate 11,070 of CAYRKB010000043.1, read as the reverse complement.
GCTCAGGGATCGTGCATGGTGGGCGAGCCCCGGGCCGCAGTGGCTGAAGGTGGACCTCGAAAAGACCTGCACGCTGAACAAGGCGAAGATCTTCCCGTATTGGGACGGTGGCCGGTATTACCAGTACACGCTGGAGCTGTCCGTGGACGGCCAGCAGTGGACCCAGGTTGTGGATATGAGCGGGAATACGACTCCAAGTACCCCGGACGGCACCACGCTCGTGTTCAAGCCCACCCCGGCGCGGTATGTCCGGATCAATATGCTCAAGGGCAGCGCGTTCCCAGCCGTCAACCCGGTCCACCTGGTGGAACTCCGAGTCTATGAGGGAGAGTAGGGGGCGGATGGGCGGGGAGGCGGCGATCAGTCATCAGTGAACAGTGATCAGTGTCTACAAAATACGCGAAAGGCGCGAAAGGTGTGAGCGGAAACGCTCAGCGCTTAACGCATAACGTCGGTTAGGAGCGGAGGCATGAAGAGAGGAATCATTGCGGTGGTGGCAGCCGGATTGGCCTGCAGCGCGCTGGCGGAAGGCCCTTCGGTCACATCCAGCAACTCCCCTTTGAACCTGATTCCATGGCCCAAGTCGGTGCAGATGGGCAAGGGGGTGATGTCCTTGAAGGCCGCCGGCAGAATTGTGACCGGCGACGCCAGGCTCCTGCCCCTGGCCGGCGTTCTGAAGGGCGAGCTGTTTGCCGTGGCGGGGCTCGACCTCAAGGTGGTGCAGGGCTCGCCGCGAGCCGGCGACATCGAACTCGCCATCAACGCAAATCGGAAGGCGGGTGAGGAGGTCCTGCGAGTGAAGGCGCGCGAGGTCGTGCGGACGCGCGAGGGAGCCTATCACCTGACGGCTGGCACCCATGTGAAGGTTGAGGGGGCTGACTATCGCGCCGTTGCTGAGGGGACCGCCACGCTCCTTCAGCTGGTCACCCGGCAAGGCGCCGGGTTCGCCCTGCCGGTGCTGACGATCGACGACTGGCCCCATGCTGACTATACCGGGGCAATGGTCGATACCGCCCGGCAGGACAATGCGATGCCTTATCTTAGGCAGATGATTCAGACTTGCCGCGCATACAAGGTGCGGTACCTGCAGCTGCATATGACGGACGACCAGGCGTGGACCTTTCCTTCCACGGCCTATCCCAAGCTTGGCACGCTGAACGGATCAGCCCATGGCGGCCCGAAGTGCGAAGTGTACAAGCTGGACGAGCTGAAGGCCCTGGTCAAGTATGCCGATGAGCGGGGCGTGACGCTGGTGCCCGAGCTGGAAACGCCCGGCCATTCGGGCAACGCCTGCGGCACAATGCCGGAGATCTTCGGCTACACTGACCCCGCCACCGGCGTCGCGGCGGGGCAGGGCATGATGAACATCGCCAACCCTAGACTCTATGTGGCGCTCGACACGATCATCGGCGAGATGTGCGACGTCTTCAAGTCGTCGCCCTATTTCCATATTGGCTTCGATGAAGTCTCGGGCGCCGGCAATGTGGCGGCCACGCCGCAGGCTGCCGAGTTCGCCAAGGCCAAGGGATTGGCTGGCACTGGCGAGCTCCTCGTCTACTTCGCCCGGCAGGTTAACGAGATGGTGAAGAAGCGCGGCAAGAAGACCATCATCTGGGAGGGCGCCGCCAACGGGGCGTCCAAGGACATTATCCACATGACGTGGGACAGCGGGGCCCGCACCGCGGAGCGCCTGGTGGCAGAAGGCTTCACGACCATCACGGTGCCCTGGAACTTTGCGGGGGTGGAGTGGCCGGATTGGACCATGTACCACTGCAACGGAAGCGTGCTGAAGAAGGGCGACTCTGTGCTGGGAGCCATGCTGCCGGCATGGGAACAAAAGGGGGAGGTCCATGTCAGGTGGCTCAGGGGGGCTCCTGCCCGCCAGGAGCGCACCTGGGGCCCTGACAATAGTTTCACCCCCACGAACTTTGCGCGGCGTTTGGAGGGAACCGATCGTGTTCTGGACCGGATGCTGTACGGCTTTGCGATCCGGCATGAAGGCGCTGTGGCCGGCGATCTGTTGGGAACCAAGGTCGCCAAGCCCACGAAGCTGACACTGGAGTCATTCCCTTCCCTGGGAACGGTGCGCTACACGTTGGACGGCTCTGAACCCACGGCGCAGTCGCCTGCCGCCGACAAGCCGATTCAGGTCTCCGACAACTTCACAATCCAGGCGCGGCTTTTCGATCCGCAGGGGCAGCCGCGCATGCCGGCGTGGGTTCAGGTCTACACGTTTGAGCCTTTGAGCATCTCGGCGCAAGGCATGATTAAGGACTCCGCCGGAAAAGACACCGCCTGGTTTGCCGACCCGATGACGGCCTCGGTGGAGTGCACCGTCAAGCGCGGAACGGTCCGGTACACGGTGGACGGCGCGGACCCTCAGCCGGCTTCGGCAGCGTACGCGGGAGCCATCAAGCTGACGAACACTGCTACCCTCAAGGCCCGCTGGTTCGACGAAGGTAACGTCGGACGAGGAAGCGTGGCCGTGGCTGGCTACCAGAAACTGGCGACGGCGAAGCACGCGGCCCTACACAAGCCCGTCCAGGTTCTCACTCCTACGGAGCCTGAGCTTGCAGCCGCAGCTACGAATCTGATGACGGATGGCGTTCTCATCCGGGGCATCGACTGGGGCGCCCCGGAAGTGCTGCGGCTTGGGCCGAAGGACCTGGAGATCGTGATCGACATGGGCACGAGCACCGCGATCAAGCGGGTCGTGCCGCGCTTCGTCTACATGCAGGAAGCCGGCATCTTTCCCGGCGTGCGGGTCGACGTGGCGGTCTCAGACGACGGGAAGGCGTTTACGCCGGCGGGCTCCACTTCGTTCGATCCACCGAACAACCGGGCCGAAAGGGGGTTGACGATCAAAGAGCTGCCGGTGGAAGGCACGGCAAGCGGGCGATATGTGAAGGTGTATTGCAAGAATGTGGGAGTGCTTCCGTCATGGCACGAGTATGCCGCGGTGGCGGGGCACATGATGATTGATGAGATTATGGTTAATCCGGAGTAGAGGCCGATGAATCTGGCGACGGACCCAAAGATCTATCTGGCGATCGATAACTGTTTTGCCTCCAAGCGATGGACGCGGCCGGCTGAGTGGATGCGGATTGCCAGGGACCTGGGCCTTTCTTATGTGGAGGCGAGCGCCGACACCGAGTGCGATCCCCTGTATGCGGATCCTGCGTATCTGAAGGGCTGGCTTCGCGACGTCCGCAAGAGCAGCAGGAAGACGGGTGTGAGGGTCTGCAACCTCTACTCGGGCCACGGCACCTACAGCACGCTGGGGTTGGCCGGCACGGATCGCCGCAACCGTGCACGCATACTCGATCAGTGGCTGAAGGTAATGGCTAACAACGCGGCTTCCCTCGACGCGGGTCTGGGATTCTTCTGTCACGCCTTCTGCGACGCCGTGCTTCAGGATGCCGGCGAGCACCGGCGGGCCGAGAAGCGGCTCTACAAGGATCTTTCAAGCGTGGCAGCGCATGCGCAGCGGGCGGGGGTGCGATCCATCGGCGTCGAGCAGATGTATACACCTCATCAGATCCCCTGGACCATGGAGGGTTCCTTTAAGCTTCTGGCGGCCGTCTATGCGCAAAGCGCGGCGCCGTTCTATCTGACCATTGACACCGGCCACCAGAGCGGTCAGCGCAGATTCTTGCGCCCGGCCCGGAAGCATCTTGAGCTGGCCCTGCGCGGGTTCCGATCAAGCGGCAAGACGGGCACACTATGGCTTGGCCCGCTATCCGCCTACACGCTGTTCCGGCAGGCAGCGGCAACGAAGGGCAACCGCGAGAGACAGTGCCTCGACCGGCTGGAGGCGGAGATGGATCGCTTCCCGCACCTGTTTGCGAGCGTCGCGGACGGGGATCCCTACGCGTGGCTGGCGCAGCTTGGCTGTTACTCGCCAATCGTGCACCTGCAGCAGACGGACGGCACGTCTTCGTCACACCTGCCGTTCACGGAAGAGAATAGCCGGGCCGGAATCATCCAAGGCGACAAGGTGCTGAAAGCGCTCGCAGCGGCCTATGCGGGCGAGATGCGTCCCGGCATGCCTCCGCGCTGTTCAGAAATCTACCTGACGCTGGAACCCTTTTCTGGCACAGCGGCCATCCCGGCCGACATTCTTGAGAAGCTGGCCGAGTCGGTGGCGTACTGGAGGCAGTACATCCCGAAGGACGGCGTGCGACTCTCTAAAGCTTTGTCGAAGAGGAAGAGGTAACTACGAAATGCGCGAAAGGTCTGAGCGGACCGGAGTTTTACCGCCGCGAATGCACGCGAAGGGACGCGAAGAGAGTCGTCGGTAATCAGTGACCAGTAATCAGGACCTGCAATCAGCAATAGGAGCGGACGACAAGTCTCACGATAAAAGCTCGGGGAGATGTCAGATTCTGAGGAACACGTGAAGAGAACTTTTGTCGGGTTTGGTTTTGGGCCCATCCAGGCGGGGCTCTTTGTGCACGAGGCGATCGAGTCGGGGAACTTCGGCCGGATTGTCGTGGCCGAGGTCGATGACGCGCTGGTCGGGCATGTGCGCGGAAACAATAACACCTTTGCCCTGAACATCGCCGGGCGCAGCGAGATCCGGTCCGTCGAGCACAGCGGCGTCGAGATCTACAACCCGGGGGTTCCCGCCGACCGCCGCATCCTCGTGCAGGCGATCGCCGAGGCGGGGGAGATTGCCACGGCGCTCCCGAGCGTGACGTTCTACGCGTCCGACGAGAACGGCGTCGACGCGCTGCTTTGCGACGGCATCCGGAATAGCACGTGCCAGAAGGTCATCTATGCGGGCGAGAACAACAATTGCGCCGCCGAGATCCTGCACGAAAAGCTTGCCGCGCGGCTGCGCGCGGACGGCCCTCGACTCCTGGAGCCGGTTCAGTGCCTGAACACCGTGATCGGGAAGATGAGCCAGCGCCTGGATTCCCAGGAGCAGATTCAAGCGCTGGGTCTCAAGCCCATCGTTCCCGGTCGCCCGCAGGCGTTCCTCGTGGAATCCTTCAGCCATATCCTTATCTCAACGATCACTCTTCCCGGGTTCCATCGCGGAATTGGGGCGTTCATGGAGAAGGACGACCTGCTGCCGTTCGAGGAGGCGAAGCTGTACGGGCACAACGCGATCCACGCGCTGCTCGGCTACCTGTGCGCGCTGCGCGGCTACGAATACGTGTCCGACGCCCGCGGCGACGCCGGGCTGCTGGCCCTGGCGCGGGCGGCATTCCTCAAGGAATGCGGTGCGGCGCTGATTGCAAAGTATGGCGGCCTGGACGACCTGTTCACGCCGCGGGGATACTCGGCCTATGCGGACGACCTCCTCGAACGCATGACGAACCCGCTGCTCCGGGACTCCATCAAGCGCCTGTGCCGCGATCCGCAGCGCAAGCTCGGTTTTGACGACAGGCTGATCGGGACCATGGCGCTGGCGATCCGCCTGGGCGTGCAGCCGGTCCTTCTGGCGCGGGCCGCTGCGGCCGCGTTGCTCTATGATCAGCCATCGCTCCAGGAAGATGGTGTCGACGCGGCCCTGGCGGCAGTCTGGAACGGGAAGCCGGCCGGCGCCGACGAGATCATCAGGCTTGTACGCCGTGAGTTTGCTTCTATCATCGAGGGCTGTAAATGTCGTGGAGAGGAGCGCGTATGACGGGCCCTGGCAAATACCGTAAACTGGCCTTTGCTCCCCTGCGGGAGCAGCGTGATGTCCAAAGCTTCCTGTTGCGCGAGCATGTTGCCTGGTGTCGGGACAACTCGCCATTCTACGCATCCCGCCTTGGGCGCAGCCTGGTGCCGGCGTCCGTGACGCAGGAAACTATATCCCGGCTGCCCATCACGACCAAGGCGGACCTCGAGGGCCACAACGACGAGTTTCTGGCCGTGCCCCCCGCGCAGGTGGTGGATATTGTTGTCTCGTCGGGGACCATGGGCATGCCGACGCGCATCATGTATACCGAGCGCGATTTGCAGCGCCTGGCCTACAACGAGGAGCAGGCGTTCGGGTCCTGCGGCCTGACGGCGCAGGATATCGTGCTGCTGACCTGCACGATGGATCGCTGCTTCATCGCCGGCCTGGCGTATTTTCTGGGGATCCGGAGCATCGGCGCGGCGGCGATTCGCAACGGGCACGGCTCGCTGGAAAGTCACCTCGGCATCATTCGCCAGATGAATCCCACCGCGCTGGTGGGCGTGCCCAGCTTCCTGCGCAAGCTCGGGCAGTATGTTGCGGCGCAAGGCGTGGAGCCGCGCGCCACGGGCGTGCGGCGCCTCGTCTGCATCGGGGAGCCGCTGCGCGGCCGGGACATGGGCCTTCTCAAGCTGGGCCGGGATCTTGAGGACATCTGGGGCGCCCCGGTGTATTCCACCTACGCATCGTCCGAGACGGTTACCACATTCTGCGAATGCGCCGCGCAGTGCGGCGGCCACCTGCAGCCCGACCTGGCGATAGTCGAGATCCTCGACGACGATGGAGCGCCGGTGCCCGCCGGGGGCGTCGGAGAGGTCACCGTCACCCCCTTCGCCACGGAGGGCATGCCCTTGATCCGTTTTCGCACGGGAGATATCAGTTTCCTTCTCACCGAGCCGTGCGCCTGCGGCCGCACGAGCCCGCGCCTGGGCCCGATTCTGGGCCGCAAGGGGCAGATGCTGAAGGTGCGCGGCACCACGGTGTACCCGCAGGCCCTTTATGCCGCACTGGACGAAATTGCGGGGATGGGGGAGTATTACGTCGAAGTTCGGAGCACGGCGGACCTGTCCGACGAAGTGACCGTGCATGTTGCCGGGGCCGGCGCAGAACTGACGGCGGATGTAATACGGGACCGATTGCAGGCGCGCGTGCGGGTAAGCCCGGCGGTTCGGCTGGCGCCTGAAGAAGAGGTGCGGGGCAAGGTCTTCGATCCTCGCTCGCGCAAGCCGGTGAGATTTCATGATTTGAGGAGGCGCGATGCGTAAGGGCGGGATTATGTTGAGGATTCTTGGGGTGGCAGCGGCAGCCCTTGCCTGCGCCGGATGCATGGGGGTCCGCTGGGATCCGCCGGAAACGAGCGGCAGCGCGCCGGATTCCGTGACGGCGCTGCGCGGCTTCGAAGAGCTGTTGCCCCGGCGGGTGACGATGGTGACCAAGGTGCTCTTCCAGCGCGGATGGCGCCGCGTCACGGGCTCTGGATTTCTGGATATGAGCTCCTCGGCCGGCTTTGTCGACCTGTCCGTAATGAAGCCGGATGGCACGCCGCTATTCCGGGCTGTATGCTCGAATGGCACGACCCGATGTTGTATTGCTGAGGAGCTGTACAGCCGTGATCCGTCAGCCGCTGAATCGGCGGCGCTTGACGTGCAGCGGATGTATCTCGACCTCGTGCCGCCCGACGGCTCGGAGTCGTGGACGGAAGGAAGCACGCTGATTGTCCGATGCGAGCGAGCGTCGTCTGCGACGGAATGGGTATTCGGATCGGGAAGCGTTCTTCTTGAGAAGAGATTCCTTGAGGACGGCAAGCTTGCAGCCCGGGCGGGTTACTTTGACTATACGCTGGAGAACGGCCGGCGCGTGGCGCAGCGGGTCGTGCTGCAAAACATCCGCCACGGATACGGCTTGACCGTCAGCCTTGACGAGATACGGATGTGCGAGTAGGCGCCCTTCCTCCGGCAGGCGTTTGCGCCCGCGCTACTCGCTATCTCTGCTGAGCGTGGCGGCTATGCTCCGGCTGCGTGCGACGGCCCGCAGCGCGACGAGAATGCTTCCCGCCCCCAGCGCCAGCATGGACGCGACGAGCGTGATGATTTCAGCCCACGGCACGCGTCCCGCCGCCTGGCGGGCAGCGGGAATCATCGAGGCCGCCGCCGCGCCGCAGCCGATGACAAGCCCTGCGCAGAGGAGCGCCGCGTGCTCCAGCCCGAGGAGGCGGCCGATGCGGGACTCCTGAAAACCGACCGCCTCCAGAAGCGCAAGTTCGTGGCGACGCTCCGTGACGTTGCGCAGCAGAACCAAACCCAGCCCTCCCGCACCGAGCAGCATGCCCAGGCCGCCCAGCAGCATGAACATGCGCAGGTAGGTCGCCTCCACGCGGTGAAAAGCGGCCAGGCGCTCCCCGCTTGGCTGAACATCAAAGCCAAGTCGCATCAATGAATCCAGTTGCGTCGTGGAGAAGGCGCTTTCGCCACGCCGCGGGTTCATGAGGAACAGGCGATGCCCCGCTTCAGAGGGGTACAGGCGCTGAAACGTGTCGCGCGAGACGAGGAGTGTGCCATGGAGCACTGTTTGTCGCCGTGGCAGCGCGCCGACAATTCGTACGCGCTGGGGGCGTCCGCGTTCGTCGGTGAGCTCCAGAATGTCGCCACTCTCTGGATGCGCTTTGAGCTGCAGCCCCCACTGGAGGGTATCCATGTCGGACGCGAGCGCGGGCAGCGCTCCATCGGTTGCAGGCGCATCGAGAAGGCTCCACAGCGTGGCGCCGGAGTCTGATGCGAAAGATCCGCGCTGCGACAGCTCGCCGGTTGGCACGCCCACAACGCGAGGCGCCTGGGCGCGGTTGAGGTTGAGGCAGCCCGCATGGTCGCCATCGCGGAGCTTCATGGATACGGCATCGAACCGCGCCAGCGCCAGCGCCGCTCCCTGCTCACGGCCCTGGCGGCTTGTCGCCGGCGCGTCGAGAACGGGGAGGGTGCTTTCGGCGTACCAGGTGAACCCGCCCGTACCGGAGGCGCGATTTGTCGGGTCGACGGCTGAAGAGGATTGCATTGAGCCCACGGACAGCACGATGAATGACCCGCAGGCGAGGGCCGCCACGACTGCCATGCTGCGGGTGCGGTGCCGCGTCAGGTCCCGCCAGATCGTGCCGCCCAGCGTCAGTGTGGCAGGCGTTGCGTCGATCCTCGCGGCGCGTGCCAGGCAAAAGGAGAAGCCCTGCAGGGAGGCCGCGAGAATTCCGCAGCCGGCGAGGAAGTAGGCCTCCGCGTCCGAGTTTCCGGCAAGCGCCGCCCACACCAGAAGCCCGACAGCTGCCGCGGCAAGAAGCGCGAAAACGATCGCGCCGCGGCGCGCGGATGGCCGGCCCGCCAGCGGGCGCGGCAGATCATCCTGCGTGGCGTCGTCGGTAAGAAGGCGCAGGGGGCTGCGGCGCAGGAGCCGGCGGAGACTCCCGGCTATGGCGGCGGCGATGGCCAGCAGGGCTATTGCGAGGCCTAGGGCGACGGAGCCGGCCCGTGCGTGGAATGCGACGGCGGCGCCCGCTACGGCGCCGCTCCAGGCGCTGCCGAGGGCCAGCGTCATGAGCTTCGCGTAGAGCACGCCGGCGGGAACGCCCGCAATCGCGCCGCACAGCGACGCAACAAGCGTCTCGAGAGCCGTCAGCGCAAACAGATATCGACGCTGCCCGCCCATGGCTAAAAGGCAGCCCAGATGCCCCGCGCGCTGCTGAAGAGAGAATCCGACGCTGAGCGAAGCAAGCAGCACGGCTGCAAGAATCAGAAATGCGCTCATCCCGAGCATGAGCTGGCCAATGTCGGTGGACTGCTCCACGGCCCGCAGGGCAAGATCTCCAACGGGAACAAACCCGACGCCGGCGACGGAAGCGGTGATCGCTTTGCGCGCAGCCCGGGACGAATCCCCGGAAGCCGGAAAGCGGATTCCTGTCACCTCCCCGAAGCGGCTGCCCCACATCTCGCGTCCTGACCGCCAGGTCACGAAGGCTTTGGGTGTTTGCCGGTACGCCTCCCAGTATTCCTCGTTCCGCGGGTCGTTGAGGGCCTTCTCATCCAGCGGCATCCCGATGTCCCAGTCGCGGCAGCTGTTCACGTCGCTGAGCCCTGGAAAAGCCGGCACGAGGTCCCGCTCGCGACGAACCTGTTCCATCTCGACGACTCCGCGGACGCGGAAGATACGATTCGTCTCGGCCAGCCCGCCGTCGGGCGCGATGCGGGAATACCGCAGCGTCACAGCGTCGCCGGGCCCGGCCCGGATGGCGTCCGCGGCCCAGCGGTTCAGGAGCACCTCGTCATCCCCCATGTCCGCCGGCACAATGCCGAGGTTCGGGCTGGCGCAGGGCTGAAGTGCGGTAACGAAGGAGTAGGGCACCGATCGTTCGGCTCCGGGATCGCCTGCGGATAGACTGTTCACAAGATACGTGAATGACGCCACGCTGTCGGGCGCCGCCGCCGCAACCGCTGCTTTGACGCCCGGCGACAGAAAGACCTCCGTTGTTTGCAGCAGGACGCAGCCGGCGTCGTTCGTTCCCAAAAGGAATCCGGCGTCTTCGGGCCGCCACGCGACGTCCAGGGCGCGGGCCACTTCGCCGCGCGGCGATGCCGCCGCAAGCAGGTTGGCCTGCGCAGGGCGGCCGAGCTCGGCCTGGAGCCAGGCGATCGGCAGGAAGACGTTGTACGGCTCGGCCTGGTCGGTCTGGATGCCAAAGTTGCCGAGGTGATCCTCCTGCAAGATTGCGCGAACCGTGAACCGGCCGCGCGCGTAGGCCGACTCGCGGCGGGAGGCGAGGGGAGCGTCGTCCGGGAGAAGGCCCGGGCGCGGCACGCGCACGGAGATTTCCATGCCGGGGCGCAGATGCAGCGCGGCGGCGAGGCGGCTGTTGATCAGAGCGCCGGGCGCGGAGAGGTCGTCGCTGCCGCCCGTAAAGCGAAAGAACCTTTCATCGGCGCCGATTACCTGAACCTTGTTGACCTGCCGGGGCGGACCTTCCGGGGTGTCCGCGAGCGCGACGCCGGGGAGCAGGATCAGCGGCGCGCACGGCACGCCCTGTCGGGCAATGCGATCTGCCAGCGCCGCATCGACATAGCGACTTCCACCGGAAAAGACGTGGGTGATGGGCCCCAGGCGCAGCAGCGCCGCCCGCCTGAGGCTGAATCGGACCGAATCGCCGACAACCAGCGCCCCGACCAGGATCATGGAGCAGAGCGCTGCAAGCAGGAAGAGCAGAACATGGCTGCGCACATGGAAGAGGGCGCTCTTCGCGGCGAGAGCGGGAAGGCGGGGAAGCGAAGGTGTGTGGCTAGCGGTCATCGGTCAAGGGTCAAGGGGCGAGGGTGGAAGGTGGAAGGTGGAAGGTGGAAGGTGGAAGGTGGAAGGTGGAAGGTGGA
>CAYRKB010000042.1:0-29015 GCA_964424705.1 uncultured Victivallales bacterium | reverse complement strand
CTCGATGAGCAAGAGCTACAACATGACCGGCTGGCGCCTCGGCTTCGTCGCCGGAAGCGCCCGCGTGGTCAAGGCCTACGCGGAAGTGAAAGACAACATCGACTCCGGCCAGTTCAAAGCCATCCAGGTGGCGGCCTGCGCGGGCATTGCCGACCGGAAGCTCGCCGACCACATCAAGGCCCACTACGAGGGCCGGCTGCGCAAGCTTGTGGCAGTCCTGCAGAAAGCCGGCTTCAAGGCGAGCGTCCCGGGCGGGACGTTCTACCTGTATGTCCCCGCACCGAAGTCAGCTGGAAAGACATCCTTCGCGACAGCGGAGGACGCGTCGCAGCACTTGATTCGCGAGCACCAGATCTCCACCGTGCCCTGGGACGATGCCGGAGCCTTCCTTCGCTTTTCGGCCACCTTCGAGTCGCGCGGCGATGCGGACGACGACCGGGTCGTGGCGGAGTTGGGGCGCCGGCTGTCGCAGGCCGACCTGCGCTGGTGAGCGGAGCGGCGGGCTCGAGAGCCCGGAGCCGGAACGATTCCGTTGGAGCGGAACAAAGCCGCGGATGCCCGCGGCAGGAGACGCGGATCTGAGGCCGGCAGCACACCGTTCGCATCTCGCAAAGGATCAGGTCCTGTGCGCTGAGGGGTACCTTCCTTGATCCGCGTTTATCCGCGACAATCCGCGGCTTCGCCTCTTCCCTGACTGAACCGGTACGGCTACAGCGCCGCGGCCGTGTGCCGCGACCCCTGGAGCGTGGCGCGATGGATCACGGAGTGCTCGGCGCCTTGCGGCAGCAGGATACAGCGCGCGCGCCTGCAATTCCGCTTGTTATCGAGGCGGACGATTTGCATGATGCGATGCATACGGGAGTGCCTCATGCGATTCGCCATTGTATCGGACTTGCACGCGAACCTTCAGGCGTGGAATGCGGTGCTGCTCGACATCCGCAGCCAGAAGCTTGACCGCATCATCTGCCTGGGCGACATCGTCGGCTACGGCCCCAATCCGGAAGAGGTGCTGCACTCCGTCCACGCGAACGTCAACCACCTCGTGCTCGGCAATCACGACGCCGCCGTCTGCGGCAAGATGGACGACGCACTCTTCAACGAAGCGGCGCGCGAGGTCATTACCTGGACGCGCGGCCGGCTCAATCGCAACGCCCGCCGTTTTCTCGGCGGCCTCCCGCTGTCCCTCGATGCCGGGCTTTTCCGCTGCGTGCATGGCGATTTCGCGGAGCCCGGGGCATTCAACTACGTAATCGAGCCGGAGGACGCGCTCCGCTCCTGGCAGGCGGTGGAGCACAGGATGCTCTTCGTGGGCCATTCCCATGTGCCGGGCATCTTCCTGCTGGGCCCCAGCGGCACGCCGCACAGCATCCCGCCGCAGGATTTTGTGATGGAACAGACCAAGCGCTACCTCGTGAACGTCGGTTCCGTCGGCCAGCCTCGCGACGGGGAAGCGCGCGCCTGCTACTGCATCTTTGATTCCGAATCCGGCGACGTCCTGTGGCGGCGGATCCCCTTCGATCTGGACCAGTACCGCGCCGCGCTCCGCCAGAGCGGAGTGTCCGAGTTCGCCAGCTACTTCCTGCGGCACGACCCACGGCAGGGCACGCCGCCGCTGCGAGAGCTCCTCAACTTCTCCCCCGCGCGCACTGCGGAACAGGGCGCGCAGAACACCGTGGAGGTCCAGGCGCTCGTGGATCTGCAGAGCAAGGTGCGGCGCTGGAGACGCCTTTGCTGGATCGCGCTCGCAGCGGGATTGCTCGGCTTGGCTGCGCTTGGCGCGGCATGGTTCCGCCACTCACAGCGTGCCCTGGATATCCCGGCCGGCCCCGCCACCGTGGTGGCGGCGCGGGACGCGGCGGCGGACCAGAATCTCCTGTCCTTTCCGGATCGCGCCGGCCCTCCGGGGAACCCCATCCCTGGCTGGGCGGTGCATCTGGGACACCGGCGCAAACAGGCGGTCACGGTGGCCATCGAGGGAGAGCAGCCGCTGCTCGTTCTTGAGTCCCGGAGCGCGAAGGATTTCATAGCCCTGCGCTCAGAATGGATTCCCGTGCAGCCCGGCATGAAGATCCAGTACGAAGCCCTGCTCAGAAAATCCACAGACTTTGACGGCCAGCTGCTCGTCGCTCTTTCGCTGCGCCGCGAAGCCGGCGATGCGGCGCGGGAGACCGAGCTGTTCAATGTCATAGTCTCCAGCCAGAAACGCAAGGAAGGCTGGCTGCTGTTCAAGGCCACCGTGGAGAGCGTCCCCGCGGAAGCGACGGCCGTGCGGCTCGTGCTGCGCGGCGAGTTCACCGGGCGCGCCGAATGCCGCGACTTCGCCCTTCGCAGGAGATCGCCCGCGCCATGAGAACCAGGCCCGACTGCATTCCCTGCCTCTTCTCCCAGGCGCTGAACACGGCGCGCCATGTCACGCGCGACCCGGAAACCGTTCTGGCGGTCATGCGCGCCGTCGCACGCTACGTGCACGAAAGCGCCAGCTTCGCCTGCAGCCCGGCTGTCTTGTCGAAGCCCATCTACCGGATCGTCAGCGAGATCACCGGCGAGGCGGATCCCTACGCTGGCCTGAAGAGCTCAACCAACCGCCTGGCGCTGGAGCTCCTGCCGGCGGTGGAGAAGTTCGTCGAGTCCGCGCCGGACCCGCTTGAGGCGGCGCTGCATGCCGCGGCGGCCGGTAACGTCATCGATTTTGGCATCGCCGCGCACGTCAACGTGGAGCGCGATGTACTGCCCATCCTGAAGAAGCCGTTTGCGGTCAACGCCGTCGCCGATTTCCGGGCGGAGCTGGGGCCGGGGCGCCGGGTGCTGTACCTCGGCGACAACGCGGGGGAGATCGTGCTCGACACGCTGCTCGTGAAGCAGATTCAGCGCACCGGCACCGAGGTTATCTTCGCCGTTAAGTCGGGCCCGATCATCAATGACGCAACGATGGCCGATGCCGAACAGGCCGGCATGACGCGCCTCGCGCAGGTCATCGAGACCGGCGCGGCCGACATCGGCACAATCCTGCCGAACTGCACCGCGGAGTTCCGCCGCCTGTTTGACTCGGCCGACGCGATCGTGGCCAAGGGACATGGCAACTTCGAGACCTGCAACGACCTCCCGGCCAATCTTTACTTCCTTCTCAAAATCAAATGCGCCATGGTGGCCGAGGAGCTCAGCCTCCCGCCCGGCGAAATTGTCTTCAAGCACGGACACGCGCGCACGCCGGGCGTTTGACAGCCTCTATCGTCGATGGTAGCATCAGAAGTATGACAGAGCTCGTGCAGTTGGTGGCGCTGAAAGGTCCGCAGGCAGGCAAGACGTTCCCCGTCACAGCAAACGGAGTGCGGATCGGGCGCACGTCGAAGAATGACATCGTGCTGGACGATTCGCAGGTGTCGCGCTTTCACTGCCGCATCTACACCAAGGACGATGGCACGGTCTGGGTCACAGACCTGGGCAGTTCCAACCAGACGCTGCTGAACGAGAAACCCGTGCAGGAATCGCGCCTCTCAAACGGCGACAGGGTGACCGTCGGCGGAAGCGTAATCCGGGTTCAGATCGGCACCCAGCCACCGGCGGCGCCCCTTGCCGCCTCTGAGGCGGCTGCAGCGATTGACCTTGGCCTCGCTTCGGATCGCACGCCCAAGGCGGCGGGCCCCGTCGTCTCCCGCACATCGCTCATCATCCTGGGCGTGCTTCTGCTCGTTCTGGCGGGCGGCATCGCCCTGTTGGCCCTTCGCCCCCGTCACGCGGCCCCGCAGGCCCCGGCGGCGCCTCCGCCCAAAACGCTCGAGATTGAATATGAAAAGGTGCAGGCCTCAACGGGCAGCATCTTTCGCTACTCGCTGCATATCACGCCCGATCGCAAGATCATCGCGGAAATCGACAACACGGAAAGGACTCACGTCCGGGAGGAAGGGGTCGTAAAAGAGGACCTGCTGCAGGAGTTGTCGACCTTCATCCAGGAGTCCGGATTCTTCGCCCTCGCCGATGAATACACCGGGGAAGGCGTGCCGAATGTGCTGGAGCGCACCGAGATTGCGATCGTGATCGGCCGCAAGACCCAGCGCATCCGGGTCGCCAACCGCGTCGAGCCGCCGGCATTCAAGAGCGTGCGCGAGCGGCTTGAGGAATTCGGCAAGGTCGAACTCAACATCTGGGACCTCCAGTATTCCTCCGAAAAGCTTCTCGCGATGGCGCGCGACGCGTACCTGCTCGCCCGCAAGATGTACGAAGAACGCGAGGTGGCCTATGGCAACCTGGCCCAGGCGGCCAAGAGCTACAAGGATGCCGAGTTCTGCCTGCGCACAGTGGAGCCCAAGCCCGACTACTATCCGGAAATCCTGAGCGCGAGAAGCATCTGCGATGAGGAAATGGAGAAGCGCTACAACAACCAGAACTTCCTCGCCACGCGCGCGATTAACCTGAAGTCGTGGGAGGACGCCGCGAGCGAACTGCGCGTGATTATGGAGATGATCCCCGATGCGGCCGACCCACGACACGAGACGGCGCGGCTGAAGCTGCTCGAGGTCGAGAACAGGATGAAGAAGAGAAAATGAAGATGTGGCGCCAGGCTGAACTCTTTGCGGCGCGGTGCGTGGCGTCGCTGCTGTGCCTGGCAGGCGGCCTGACCGCCGGGGCCCAAACCCCGGCCCCCACCTGCCAGCTGCGCATCACCACCGTTCCCGACGGCGCCGCGGTTACGATCGATGACAAGACGGGCGATGTGACGCCGCGGGTCATCACCGACCTCGCGCCCGGCGAGCACCTGCTCGTCCTGTCCAAGAACGGCTACGCCACAATCCGCCGCAACGTAACGCTTTCCCCCGATCAGCGCCTGGCGCTCGACCTGCAGATGGAGCCCATCACCGGGCTCGTGCTCATCCGCTCGGAACCGGAAGGCGTGGACGTGCGCATCGGCGACACCGACCGCGGCCAGACGCCCCTCCTGGTAACGGACCTGAAGCTCGGCAGACACAACGTGGAATTCAAGGCGCAGGGCTTTGCTTCGCGCAGCGTGGACCTGGAGATCAAGGACCGCAAGCCTCAGCTGCTGTTCATGTCGCTCACCTCGGACTCCGCCACCGTGACCCTCGCCTCTGACCCGCAGGGGGCGCGCGTCATGATCAACGGCATCGACTCGGGCGTTACGCCGTGCACCGTGGACCGCATCCCGGGCGGCGACGTCATTCTCAGGATGGAGCTGAATGGCTTCTCGCCGCGCGAGCAGGCCATCAAGCTGCGAGCCGGGCAGAGGGAGAACATCACGATGGTGCTCAAGCCGCTGCCGGCCGAACTCGAATGCGTCTCGATACCGACCGGCGCCCGCATCTATCTGAACAACCAGTTTCGCGGCCCGGCGCCCGTCACGCTGACCGGGCTTGAGCCCGGGAGCTACCGCGTCCGCGCCGAATTGGAGGGCTACGAAACATCCGCTCGCACGGTCAAGGTCGGCCGCGCCCAAAAGCTCACGGAGGAGTTCCGGCTTGAGGGCAATGTGGGGACGCTTGAACTGACGACCGAACCCGCGGGGGTCAAGATCTTCATCGACGGCAAGGAGATGGGCAACACCAAAGCGCCGCCTCAAGGCGACGCATCCCTCTCCGAGGCCCTTACGCTGCGCACGGTAATCGCAGGGCCACACTCGGTGCAATTGACGAAAGAAGGCTTCGCGCCAAAGGAATTCAAGATCGAGATCCAGCTCAACCAGACGTCGGCCCGGCACGAAAAACTGGTCAGGATGTTCATCCCGGACCACGAGGTACGAACGTCCTCCGGGACCGAGCGTGGCATGCTGCTGGGCATCGACACCGACGGCACAATCCGCCTGGAGATACGCCCTGGCGTCGTCAAGTCCTACCGCGCCCGGGATGTAAGATCGCACCAGAGGCTGCGCTAGCAGCTCACGGAGAACTGATCACCGACGGCCACCTGGTCTTTCCCGAGCCAGCCGCTCTGCATTTCGAGAACCGACTCCGCGCCCGCCCCGCCCCGCGCCATGCGCCATGGCTCGACTTCCCGCACAATGCGCACGATCCGGCGCGCGGCATCGAGAAAGAGAAGATCGATCGTGAAGTGCATGCCGAGGGTGTGGATCGCGCTGCAGGGGCAGAGCCAGACGGCGTGGCCCGCCGGCAGACCGTCCCGGCCCAGCAGGCCACGCGTCCGCTCCGCAAGGGTCGTGAGCGCCTCCACGCGCTGCAACACAATGCGCCCCCCCGCCGACCATCGGCCCACGCGGGGGACAGACGGCGCGCCTTCGCGGTACTTGTCCATGCGCGGAGGCCCCGGCTACTTTCCAAGAAGCAGACCGATCACCACGCCAATGCTGGTGAACGTGAAGAAGACCAGCGACTTCATGCCGTCAATCTTTGCGAATACCAGATTGACCTCGACGCTTTTCATGTTAAACAGGATCACGATCACCGTCAGCCCCAGCAGCACCAGCGCCCATATCGTCTTCTTGCTCATTTTCGAATCTCCGCCAGTTTTGTCTCCGCCGCCGCCACGATTGCCTCCACCGGCGCCAGGCAGCCCTTGCCGCGATAGCCGCACGCCAGGTCTCCCTCCCTGACATCCACGAAATGCACCCCGCGCGCGCGCAAGCTTCGCACGTTGTCCTGTGTGGCGGGGTTGTCCCACATGTTTACGTTCATGGCCGGCGCGACAACAAGCGGAGCGCGGCAGGACAGCGCCGTGGCCGTCAGCAGGTCGTCGGCGATGCCGTGCGCTATCTTTGCCATCACATTCGCCGTGCAGGGCGCCACCACAAAGAGATCGGCGTGGTCGGCGAGCGAAACGTGCTCCGGCACCCAGTCGGCCTGCTTCTCAAACATGTCGACGCCCACGGGATGCTGCGAAAGGGTTCGGAAGGTCAGCTCCGTCACAAACTCGGTCGCGCCGCGGGTCATGACGACCCAGACGTCCCAGTTTCGCTTCTGCATGATCCGCACGAGCTCAGCCGCCTTGTAGGCGGCGATGGAGCCGGTTACGCCAAGAAGGATGCGCGGGGGCTTTGCCATGGGTCACCTCGCCGGAACCGGAAGCGATCGTTCTATGTTTCGAGCCTTCATGACGTCTCCTGCTGCCACGCCTCGGGGCATGGGGCGTAGTGTACTTCCCTGCCCGGGCAAGTCAATCGCTTGCGGCGACGATCAGCCCGTCCTTGAGCCGCAGGACCCGGTCGCAGGCGGCGGCCGTCTTCTCGCTGTGCGTCACGAGAAGCAGGGCATGCCCGCGCGAACGGGTGAGCTGGAACAGGTGTTCCAGGACCTGTCCGCCCGTGCCCGTATCCAGATTGCCGGTCGGCTCGTCGGCCAGGACAATCTGCGGATCGTTGATCAGCGCGCGGGCAATCGCCACGCGCTGTTGCTCCCCGCCGGAGAGTTCAAGCGGCGTGTGCGCGGCCCGCGCAGACAGCCCGACCGCCTCCAGCAGTTCCAGAGCCCGCGCCCGCGCCGGCTGGCTTGGGCGCAATGTGCGCGGCAGAGCCATCGCGGGCAGCATGACGTTCTCGGTCACGTCCATCTCCGGCATCAGGTGATACGACTGGAACACGAAGCCCACCGTCTTCGCACGCACCATGGCCCGCTCCCGCTGCGAAAGGGCATACAGGTCGCGCTCGCCAACGAACACGCGGCCTGCCTCCGGCTGGTCCAGCCCGCCGAGAATGTGCATCAGCGTGCTCTTGCCCGCGCCACTGATGCCCACGATCGCAACCGTTTCACCGGTCCTCACTTCGACCGAAGCGCCGCACAGCACCTGCACGGCCTTGCGCTGGATGTGATAGGTCTTGTGCACGTTCTCCGCGCGGATCAGCGTGCTCCGGGAGTCGGCGGCCTTACTCATGACGCAGCGCCTCCACCGGATCCAGCCTGGCCGCGCGGTAGGCGGGCAGGAAGCTGGACAGCGTGCAAAACACCATGACGAACGCCGCGATGCGAATCAGCTCGCCCGGCGAAGTGCTCCAGGGTATCTCGCTCAGCCCGTAGATCTCCTTGGGAAATACGCGAATATTAAGAAACAACAGTCCCGCGACAATACGCTTGAGATTGTTGAGCACAAGCAGCCCCGTGCCCATGCCCAGCACCGTGCCCGCCAGGCACTGGATCCAGCCGTGCCAGACAAACGCGCCCATGATCTTGGACGACGAGAAGCCCAGCGCCTTGAGAAGCCCGATCTCGTTGGTCTTTTGCACCGTGATGACGATCAGCGTATTGGTGACGCAGAAAATCGCGACAATCGTGATGAACACGAGCAGGAGGAACATCATCGTCTTTTCGTGGCTCAGCGCGTCGAACATGAGGCTGTCCACCTCGCGCCATGTGCGCACGGTATAGTCCGGGCCCAACGCCTGCTGCACGGCGTCCCTGTACTCCGCGAACCGGAATGCATCTCCCGTCATAACGTAAACCGAGTAGGCGCCCCGGTCCAGGCCCACCAGTTCGCGCGCCGTGTTCAGAGACGTGAGCAGGAACGCGCCGTCATAGTCGCGCATGCCCATCTCGTAGATGCCCGACACGGCCAGCTCCGTGGGCAGATACATCTCGTCCTTCTTCATGACGTTCATCGGGGAATACACCAGCACCTTGCTGCCGGGCGACAGGCCGAGTTGCATCGCCAGGTCAATGCCCAGCACGGCGCTTTCGTCATCGAGATGAAAGCGGCCGATATGCGTGTTCGTCGGAATCTGGCTCACGCTCTCCGCCCGCGCAGGGTCGATGCCGAGAACGATGGGGGCCGCGGTGCGCCCCTCGTACTGGATCAGCGCGCGCATTTCGATCGCCGGCGCACAGCCCGTCACGCCCGGCACGGCGTCCACCAGGCGACAGACCTCCTCCTCATCCTCGATCATGCCCTCGCGCGCCGTCACCGTCAGGTGCGGCTTGAAGCTCAGGATCTTCGTGCGCCACATTTCATCGAAGCCCGTCATCACGGAAAGCACGATGACCAGAATAGCCACCCCCAGCAGCACACCGACGACGGAAATCACGGTAACCGCCGAGACGAAGCTCCGCTTGGGGCGCAGGTACTTCAGCGCCAGAAAGAGAGAAAATGGCAGAAAGTCAGTCTTCATCGCCTGCCCTGAAACCCCTACCCCTGAAGTCTTGCCGATTCTACCCCTTCGGCTTGAGCTGTGGAAACAGGATCACGTCGCGAATGGCTTCGCGGCCGGACAGGATCATGGCCAGTCGGTCAATCCCCACGCCCATGCCGCCCGCCGGCGGCATGCCGTGCTCAAGGGCCAGCAGGAAGTCCTCGTCCACCTTCTCGGAGTGCTCGCCCGCCTGCTCCTGGAGCCGGCGGCGCTGTTCCAGCGGGTCATTCATCTCCGTGTAGGCCGGCGCGACTTCCTGCCCGCCGATCACGAGCTCGAAGACGTCCGCGCAGGCCGGGTCATCCGCGCAGGCGCGCGCCAGGGGGATCAGGCGGGCGGGCAGCCGCGTCACGAACGTCGGACGGCGGAGCGACTTCTCGATGAGCTTCTCGTAGATCTCGTGCGAAATCATCATATGGTCCCAGCCGGGATCGCACTCCACGCCCACGTCACAGGCGCGGGCGCGCGCCTGGGGCACGGCAAGGGCGTACCAGTCGGGCCCCATCTTTTCCTCGATCAGCTGCCGATACGTCACTTCCCGCCAGGGCGGGGTCAGGTCGATGGCCGCCGCGCCCTCGCCGGGCGTGAGCGTGCCGAACACTTTGCGCGCAACATGCACGATCATGTCCTCGATCAGCGCCTTCATGCCGCGCACGTCGGAATACGCCTCGTAGATTTCCAGCATCGTGAATTCCGGGTTGTGCGTACGCGAAAGCCCCTCGTTGCGGAAGTTGCGGTTAAGCTCGAACACCTTGTCGAACCCGCCGACGAGCAGGCGCTTGAGGTACAGCTCCGGCGCGATCCGCATATACATCTCCGTCCCCAGCGCCGCGTAGTGCGTGACGAAAGGCCGGGCCACAGCCCCGCCGGGCTGGAACTGCAGCATGGGCGTTTCCACTTCCATGAATCCGCGCCCGGACAGGAAATCGCGGATTTCCTTCACGGCAAGGATGCGCTTGTTGAAAAGGTCGCGCACGGCGGGGTTCGTCGCGAGGTCGAGGTAGCGCTGGCGGTAGCGCGCTTCCACGTCCCGCAAACCATGCCACTTTTCCGGCAGCGGCAGCAGAGCCTTGCTCAGCAGCGTCCAGGTCTCGACCATCACGCTCAGCTCGCCGGTCTTCGTTGTGAAGAGCGTGCCCTCTACGCCCGCCTGGTCGCCGAGGTCCAGCAGCTTGAACGCCTTGAACGGCTCCTCGCCGACGGTCTTGAGATGAACATAGATCTGGAACCTGTCTGTGCCGTCGCGCAGGTCGGCAAAGGCGCTCTTGCCCATGTCGCGCACGGTCATCAGGCGCCCCGCGAGGCGAACGCGCTTGCCCTCGGCATAGTCCCGTCGGGTTTCCGCGAGAGTGCCCGTCCGCGGAAACGCCTGGCCAAAGGGCGCATAGCCCAGGTCCTGCAGCTTCTGCAAATGCACCAGGCGTTGCTGCCTGTATTCGTTGTCGGTCTCTGTCGCTTCCGTCATGATGCGTGCTCCGCTTGTTTCGCCGGACCTACCACGTGGGGGGCAGAGTTGCAGAATCCCCCCTCACTTTCCATCAAAAACGCGCCAGGGGACGCACCCGCCTTTGTTACAATCTCGCGGACTTGCGGCGGGCGCGAACGGCGGCGGCAAGGCTGTCGAGCAGACGCACGGAATCGTCCCAGCCGAGGCAGGCATCGGTGATGCTTTGCCCATACACGAGCGGCTTCCCAGGGACGAGATCCTGGCGGCCCTCCACCAGATGGGATTCGGCGATGACCCCGACGATGCGGCTCTCCCCGCCGGCGATCTGTCCCGCCAGGTCGGCGCACGCCACGAGCTGCTTCCGGTAGTCCTTGGGGCTGTTGCCGTGCGAGAGGTCGACCATCAGGCGCTGCGCCAGTCCGGCTTTTTCCAGTTCTTCACCGGCGGCCCGCACGCTGCCGGCATCGAAGTTCGGCGTTTTCCCACCGCGCAGGATGATGTGGCAGTCGTCATTACCGCGCGTTTCCACAATGGCCACCTGGCCGCTCTTGTGGACCGAAAGGAAGTGATGCTTCTGGCGCGCTGCCAGAATGGCGTCCACGGCGATCTTCACATTGCCATCCGTGCCGTTCTTGAACCCCACCGCCGCGGACAGGCCGGAGGCAAGCTCGCGGTGGACTTGCGACTCGGTCGTGCGCGCGCCGATGGAGCCCCACGAGACCAGGTCCCCAATATACTGCGGCGAAATCACGTCCAGGAACTCGCAGCCCGCCGGTACGCCCGCCTGGTTGATGCGCACGAGCAGGTCGCGGGCGATGCGCAGGCCCTCGTTGATCCGGAAGCTACCGTTGAGATAAGGGTCGTTGATCATCCCTTTCCAGCCCACCGTCGTCCGCGGCTTCTCGAAATAGACACGCATCAGAATCTCAAGCTCCCCGCCGAGGCGCGCGCGTTCCGCCCCCAGCTTCGCGGCATAGGCGAGGGCGGACGCCGGATCATGGATCGAGCACGGGCCGATGATCACCAGCAGCCGGTCGGACTGCCCCCGCAGAATCTCGCGCACATTGCGGCGGACGGTGGAGATCAGCTGCTCCGCAGGCGTGTCCTGGATCGGAAAGAAGCGGATCAGGTGCGCAGGCGGGGGCAGCGGCACGATGTTCTCGATCCGCTCGTCGTCGGTAGCCGAGAACCTGTCCGTAGGAATGCCGTCCACATAGTCATCGTTCGTAGCGCTCATGACAAAGGATCCTCTTCATGCGTCCCGCCGCCCCATAGCAGCCATCCGGAAGGCTGGCGGCAACGGGGAGAATATAGAGGCTCTTACTGAAACACTGCAAGAGCCGGTTTCGCCGATAACGGCCCGCACGTTGTGCTGCGCGGCAGGCCCCTCATCGGCCGTCAGCCGCAATGCCGAACGAATCCGCCCTCCCCCCCATGCGCCGGGATGCGTCGGGCGGCGATGATCGCAAGAGCCGCGGCGAGCGCGCCCACGAGGAACGTCCACTGGTAGCCGAGACGATCCCAGATGATCCCGCCGACGAACGGCATCGTCACGGACGCCACATGGTTCATCGCCACGCCCATGCTCAGAGTAGCCGTATGCTCCGCAGGCGGCGCGATCCGGTTGACGTAGGTCGTAAGCGCGGTGTTGAAGACAAAGAATGAGCTGTCGAGGATGAACAGCGCATAGAGCACATAGACGTTGGATATCAGCGCGTACCCGGCAAATACCCAGATCAGGCTGCTGAAATAGAAGGTCAGGATCTTTCGCTCGCCGAGCCTGTCAATCAGCCGCCCCACCCGCGGCGCGGTGACCCACCCAATGACGTTGACCGCCATCCACAGCGCCAGCATATCCCGCGGGCGGGCGTGGTGCTGGCGCACGAGCAGAAAGCCGGCGAAGGCGAGAAAGATCTGCTTGCGCCAGCCTTCCAGGAAGCACAGCGCATAATACAGGCCATACGCGCGGCGAAACACGAGGCGCGGTCCCGGCGTCTTGATCTGACGGGGAATTCCCGCGCAGGCGAGAGCCGCGAGCAGCGCCGCCGCGCCAGCCAGCAGGTACACCCCGCGCAGCGGCATGTGCAACTTCTCCATAAGCAGCCACGCCAGCACAAGGCTCACGCCGGCGCCAGCCGCGCCAGCCGCGCTCATCTGTCCGAGCCGCTGCCCCGCCCGGCCGGGCTCCGCCAGCGCCAGCGCCATGGAGGCGGGCAGCGGCATCCAGATGTGCAGCCCCTGGCTCCAGACCAGGCTCCAAAGGACGACGGGCACGTAGCTGTGCACGAACGCATAGCTGCCCACGCCGACCGCAAGCAGCACCAGCATGGCGGCCCCGATCAGCGGCTCAGCCAGGCCGGCAAGCAGCGCAAGCAGTCCGAACGCAAGAATGCCGCACGATTCACGAGCCGCCTCCAGAAGGCCGAGGCGCGTGGGGCTGATATGGATCTCATCCACGAGAAAGTTCGTATTCAGCGCGCTTTGCGCCGCCATGGCGAACCCGACGCATCCGACCGCCAGGCCCAAAAAGAAGATCCCTTTTCGCCGCCGCTCCACGTGCGCGGCGGCTGCCTGGGCGATGGAAGGATCCGGCTGCCCGGGCGCAAGGAGGAAGGCTGTCTGCTCGGGTAGATCCATACGTCTCACCGCCGGCTGGCGCGGTCCAGCAGGGCTCGCTCGCCACGCGTGAGGCTTGCAATGCCGCCGGCTCTGATCTTCTCAAGGATGCGGTCCACTTCTTCCGCCGAGGGCGGCTCAACCTCCGGCAGGACGCGCAGCCGCGGCCGGCGCCGGAAGAATCCTCGGAAGCTCCTGCCACGGCCCGCCATGCGCACCCGCCCGTAGGCGTAGCCCGCCATGCCCCCCGCGAGATGCGCCGCGTGCGCAATCTGGCCGTCGTGCTGGAACAGCGAAAGGACGGTGATCAGCCCCAGTCCCATCACCATCGCGCGCGCCGTGAGGGTGACCGGCAGCACAAAGAACAGCAGCAAAGTGACGCGCCGCTCGGGAAACATCGCGGCGAACGCGCCCATGATCCCGAACGCGGCGCCCGACGCACCAACGCAGTCCTCCTGCGGCCCGCCACTGATGGCCATCCACCCGAGGCCGGCCAGCGCGCCGCACGCAAAGAACAGAACCATGAATCGCCGCGTCCCCAGCGTCTGCTCCATCTCCCGCCCGAAAAAGAACAGGCCCAGCATGTTCAGCGCAAGATGCAGCACATTGCCATGGAGAAAGACATAGGTGAGCAACTGCCAGACCTGGCCGTCCAGCACCGTCGCCGTGCGCAGCGCAAAGAGCTGGCTGAACAGGCCGCCGGTCAGGCGGTCCGCCAGGAGCTGCAGCAGGAACACCGCCCCGCACGAAATCAGCAGGACGAGCAGCCCCGGCGGCAGGCGGCCGCCGGGCAGCTGCGCATCATAGACTCTGTCGTAGTTCGGCATATAGTAAGAAAAAATGGTTCGGGGCTCGGGCGATTCCGGTGTGCGTATGGGGCGTTAGGCCGTTCATGGTTGCCGCGTTGCGTGGGCCCTCACTTCTCTCCCTTGTCCTGCACAGGCAGTTGCGCCATCTGCCGTTTGACATATTCTACTTCGCGGCTGCCGGCGTCGAGATTTGTCAGCGCCGCCTGATAGAAGCTGCGCGCCTCGTCGATCGACGCCTGCGCCCCCGCCACATTGCCGGCATCGCTCAGAATCCTGCCAACGCGCGCCGCGTTGAATCCGAGCGACATCTCCTTCGTGTAACGCA
Organism: uncultured Victivallales bacterium; assembly: GCA_964424705.1. Classification (GTDB taxonomy): domain Bacteria; phylum Verrucomicrobiota; class Kiritimatiellia; order UBA8416; family CAYRKB01; genus CAYRKB01. Next base: position 14,736 of record CAYRKB010000042.1, on the reverse strand, counting down.
GGCCGGTCGCCGGGTCCACCTCCACTTCTTTCCATGAGCCGGCAAGGTCCTTCATGAACTGGCTGAACCGCTCCACGGCCTCAGCGTTCCGACCCTCTTTCAGCGCGCGGTGTGCCAAGATCTTGTTCTCCGCCATGCGCAGCCATTCGTCATCACGGCCGGGAAGCCCCTCCTTGAGATATCCGAGAGTCCGGCCGTAATCGCCCGAGAGAAAGGAGGCGTCAAAGAGCAGGGACCGCAACTGAGCCCTCGCGTCGTCCGCCGCCACCTTCGCGTAGATCGCTTCGCCGGTCGTCAGCAGCCGCGTCAGCAAGGCCGCGTCCTGGGCGTCGGCCACGAGATAGAAATGGCGTCCGAACAGCGGCACGAGGAGGTCCGTCGCGAACCCGCGTTCTATCAGATGGCCGATGCGGCCCAGCACGGCCGCCGCATCCTTGCGGCCGGCAGCCACATCAACCCACCGGCCCGCCGCGTAGTTGGCCGCGTTGGTCCGGGCCGGGTACTGGGCAATGCCCGCGGCGCAGAACCGGTCCACAAGATCTGGATTCCGACTCTCAACAACCGGCGACAGGCCGCACTGCAGAGCGCGTTGCAGGGCCGCATCGGACAGCGCGGGCAAAGCGCCCTTGAATTCGGACTCCGCCTCGGCCCAGCGCTCCTGCGCGCAAAGCCATTCGAACTTGGATACGTGAACGAATTCCATTACCTCCGCAGCGGCCGCGCCTTCTTCTTCGACCGCGGCAAGCAGGCTTCCCGCATCGTCAAAGGCGCGCGCGCCAAGCAGGATCCGCTGCGCTTGCTGCAGGATCTGGAGGGCATCCGCCCGGGGGAACTCCGCGAGGCAGCCCGCCGCAAGCCCGGCGACCTTGTGCGTCTGGCCGCAGCCGGCCAGCGCGCCGTAGTAGTTCACGCGCGCGCGCTTCTTCAGTTCCGGCTGGAGCGGCGCGGCGGCAAGCTGCGCCGTCCATTCCAGCAGTTCGTTCGTGGCCCGCGTAGCGGAGTAGTATCCGCCGATGACCCCATAGCCGCCCCGCTCGAGTTCCGGCGTCTTTCCGATTACATCGAGATAGAGCTGCCTGGCCTCGGCAACCCGGCCGATGCGCAGCCGCAGCGAGAGCATCCCCTGGAAGATGCTTCCGCTCTGGGCCGCATACGCGGCATTTGTGACCGCCGCATCGAGCGCCACAAGGGCCGCATTAGTATCGCCTGCCTGCAGCATCGCCGTCACGTTGCTGGCCAGCCCGTCGAACGTCAGCGGCGGGGGGGGCGGAGGCTTTCCCCTGCACCCGGCCACGAGCACAACCATCAGCACAGCAAGACATCGCAGCATGGAGCACCTCCCACGTTCATCCCAAGCGCTGACCTCATGCATCCTGCAACCTCGGCCGCACGGCAAGCACGGGCACGGTGACATTGTGGCGTACGGCGGCGATCGTCTCGCCATGCACCACATCGGCGAGCCGGTGGTGACCATGCCCACCCAGGACAAGCAAGTCGAGCTTCTCGTCGCGCGTCATCCGCACAATCTCGGCGGGCACGCTGCCATAGCCAAGCACAGCGCGCACACTGCCCGGCAGTTTGGCCTCCCCGTGCTTCAGTCGATCGGCCAGCGCGTAGAGGTACGCATCGTCGTGGCGCGACTCGGCGTCGTCGCTGTAGGGCCCATACACCTGGCCGCCCACGCCTTCCACCACATGCATCAGGACCAGTTCCGCCGAATGTACTCTGGCCAGCGAGATGGCCTCGGCCAGCATGGCGGAGTCCGTATCCCTCGCCTCCAGCGCAACTCCGATCCGCCGGAATCGCTGCGCATTCGCCAGCGCCGCGTCGATGACCTTGCCCGCCTCGGCGGCGGCGGGCGCGCCCGGCTCGATGTCCGGGGCAATCGCCAGGTACCCGAGCAGAGCGAACAGAAAGACGACCGCCGGCCCGACGGTACAGGACAGCACAAGCGTGGAGGACCCCGCCCCGTGGAACCAGGCGGCGCACTGGTCATAGACGAGCTTCCCGTTGAGCAGAACAATGATCCCTGTGACCAGCCAGGCTGCGGCCTTCAGGACCGGCCCGTTGACAAAGTCCTTCATTCGCCGTCGGCTGCTGGTGAACCGCACAAGCGGCACGACCGCAAACGGCAGTTGCAGGCTGAGGATGACCTGGCTGAGAATCAGCAGCGCATTCGCCTGACCTTCGCCGGCAAGGCCGATCACCAGCATCGCCGGCACAACCGCTAGCCCGCGCGTAATAAGCCGCCGCAGCCATGGCCGCATCCGAAAGCGCAGAAATCCCTCCATAGTGATCTGGCCGGCCAGCGTGCCCGTCACCGTGGACGCCTGCCCCGCGATAATGAGCGCCAAGGCGAACGCGATGGGAGCGATGCGGGTTCCCAGCAGGTTGTCCAGAAGCTTGTGGGCATCCGTGATGCCCTCTACACGAATGCCGCGCGCACCGAACACGGCCGCGGCGACAATCAGAATCGCCGCGTTGACGAACAGCGCGCCATTGAGCGCGATGGTCGAATCGACCAGATTGAACCGCGTGCCCTGGCTGATCCCCTCCCGCGTCCGCGAGACATTGCGGCTCTGCACAAGGGCGGAGTGCAAGTACAGGTTGTGAGGCATGACGGTGGCGCCGATAATGCCGATGGCGATGTAGAGGGCTTCGGGGCCAAGCCGCTCGCCGCGGGCATACTGCGGCACAAGGCCGGAGGCGATGCCGGCGACCGACGGCTTACAGAGCACCAGTTCGATGAAGAAGCAGGCCCCTATGAGGCCGATCAGACTGATAATGAACGCCTCGAGCTTGCGCACGCCGAAGCGCTGCAGCGCCAGCAGGACAAAGACATCGAGCACGGTCACGGCCACGCCCCAGATCAGCGGGATCCCCGTCAGCAGATTGAGGCCGATGGCCGTGCCCAGCACCTCGGCCAGGTCACACGCAGCGATGGAAATCTCGCAGAGGACGAAGAGCGAGACGCGGACAAAGGGCGGATAGCTGTCGCGACACACCTGCGCCAGGTCGGATCCGGTGACGAGCCCCAACCGCGCGGAGAGCGTCTGCAGCAGGATGGCCATGAGGTTGCTCATGAGCAGCACCCAGAGCAGCGAGTATCCGAACTGGGCGCCTGCCGCGATATCGGTGGCCCAGTTACCGGGATCCATGTAGCCGACGGCCACCATATAGGCCGGCCCGGCAAATGCCAGCAGGCGGCGCCACCAGGTTCCGCCGGGGATACGAACCGTCCGACGCACTTCCTCGAGCGAGCGGAGCGATTCCTGGGCCGGCGGGTTCTTCATGGTGTCACGACTTGTACCCAATCGCGTCAAGGAATGTGCGCGCCATGAGCATGTGCCCCGAGAGATTGGGATGAATCCTGTCCCAGGCCAGCGCCATGGGATGCCGGTGACGGAGCACGGCATCGAAGGCCGCCTGAGTGTCGGCAAAGACCGCCCCGTGGCGCAGCGCGATCTTCCTCGCCGCCGCCCCGTACCGGTCCATCATGGCCCGCATCGGCTCACGGCGGTTGGGCTCGATCACGTACGGGGCCATAAGCACGAGCCCTTTCAAGCCCGGGGCCGTGGCGCGCACCAGTTCGTCGAGCGTCCGCTCGTATTCCGGAAGCCTGACGTGCGCCTCCGGCTGGAGGGGACGATCGAACTGGCGCCAGACATCGTTGATCCCGATCATGATGGAGAGCCAGTCGGGCTTGAGGTCTATTACGTCCGTCTTCCAGCGCTGCTTGAGATGGCGCACCTGGTCCCCGCTGCTGCCGGTGTTGATTACGTGAATATTCCGCTCGGGGCAGGTTGCGTTCAGGGCCGCTGCGATCAGGGCGACGTAGCCGTTTCCGAGTTCCCCGCCGAGTCCCTCCCCCACGGGCCGCACCCGGCCGCTGTCCGTGATCGAGTCGCCGATCATGAGCAGCCTGCTGTTCTTCTGGATCTTCAAGGCCATGCAGCTCGCCCCTCCCGTTTCCCTTCGCGCGCTACTTCAGCGCCTGCCTCAGTACGTACGGCAGAATTCCACCGTGCACAAAATAGTCCACTTCGTTGGGCGTATCGATGCGTGAGAGCACGTGGAAGGAACGCGCCCCGCCCTTCCCGTCCGTGACCGTGACGCGCATTGTCTGCGCGGGCGCCAGCGCACCCATCCCGTCGATCGCGAACGTTTCGTGGCCCGTCAGACCGAGGGTTTGCGCAGTCTCCCCTGCGGCAAACTGCAGCGGCAGGACGCCCATGCCCACGAGGTTGGAGCGGTGAATGCGCTCGTAGCTCTCGGCGATGACGGCGCGCACGCCGAGCAGGCGCGGGCCCTTGGCCGCCCAGTCGCGCGAGGAGCCGCAGCCGTACTCCTTGCCCGCGAGGATCACCAGCGGCACGCCCTCGGCCTGATACTGCATCGCGGCGTCGAAGAGGCTCATGGGCCGCGCGTCCGGCAGGTGCAGGGTCACCCCGCCCTCCACGCCGGGCACGAGCTTGTTCTTCAGGCGCACGTTGGCAAACGTTCCGCGCACCATGACCTCGTGATTCCCGCGCCGCGCGCCGTACGAGTTGAAGTCCTGCGGGTCAACGCCCAGCCCCACCAGGTAGCGACCCGCCGGCGTGTCCGCCCCGAACTGGCCGGCCGGTGAAATGTGATCGGTGGTAATGGAGTCCCCGAGCAGCGCAAGGACGCGCGCGCCGCGGATGGCGGCGACCGGCGCCGGGGTCCGCGTGATGCCGGCGAAGAAAGGCGGCTCCTTGATGTACGTGGAATCCGGCGCCCAGGCATAAAGTTCGCCGGCCGGCACCGGCAGGTCGCGCCAGGCCTGCGGGCCGAGAAACACATCGGCATAGCCCGCCTTGAACTGGCCGGCCGTCACGTGCTGCGCCACAAGCGCGGCTACTTCCGCCTGCGTCGGCCACACGTCCTTCAGATACACCGGCTTGCCCGTGCGGTCATGGCCGAGCGGGGCGTACGTCAGGTCGAGATTCACGTTGCCGGCAAGCGCATACGCCACCACGAGCGCCGGCGATGCGAGGTAGTTGGCTCGCACCTGCGTGTTGACGCGCCCCTCGAAGTTGCGGTTGCCCGACAGCACGGAGGCCACGGCCAGGTGACCCTCCGCAACCGCGCGCGCGACAGGCTCCGGCAGTGGCCCGCTGTTGCCGATGCAGGTCGTGCAGCCGTAGCCAACGATGTGGAAGCCGAGCTGCTCGAGATACGGAAGCAGGCCGGCCTCCGCGAGATAGGCTCTTACGACCTGCGAGCCGGGCGCCAGCGAGGTCTTGACCCACGGCTTTGCCGTGAGGCCCCGCTCGACGGCTTTCTTCGCCAACAGGCCGGCCGCCATCAGCACGTCCGGGTTGGACGTGTTGGTGCAGCTCGTGATCGCCGCAATGGCAACCGATCCATGGCCGAGGTCGTAGGTTTGGCCGCGCGGATACTCCACCGAAACGCTCGTGCCCAGCGGGCCCTGCCCGGCATGGCGATGTTCGTCCAACAGAACCGGCGCGGGACCACCTTCCGCCGTCCAAGTCTTCACGACCTCCGCATCGTATTTCGGGAGATGATCCTTGAACAGATCCAGCAACGCCTTGCGCATCGAGGCCGGCACCCCTGCCAGCGGCACGCGATCCTGCGGGCGTGCAGGGCCGGCGAGGCAAGGCTCGACCTTGCCAAGGTCCAATTCCATGACGTCCGAGTATGCGGGCGGGGGCGCGTCGGCCGTGTACCAGAGGCCCTGCTCCTTGAAATACGCCTCCGCCAGCGTCGCATCCTCCGCGCGGCCCGTGAGCCGCAGGTAGTCGAGCGTCTGCACGTCGACCGGAAAGAGGCCGACCGTTGCGCCGTATTCCGGCGCCATGTTGGCGATCGTGGCGCGGTCGGCGAGCGACAGGCCCGCGAGGCCTGGCCCGTGGAATTCCACAAACTTGCCCACGACGCCCTTCTTGCGCAGCATCTGCGTCACCGTCAGAACGAGGTCCGTCGCCGTTGCGGCGGCGGCGAGATGACCCGTGAGACGGAAGCCAACGACCTGCGGGATCAGCATGGAGCAGGGCTGTCCCAGCAGGGCGGCTTCCGCCTCGATTCCGCCCACGCCCCAGCCCAGCACTCCCAGGCCGTTGATCATGGTCGTGTGCGAGTCGGTGCCGACCAGCGTGTCCGGGTACACCCAGGCCTCGCCATCCTTCTCGGCCCGCATCGCCACGCACGCGAGGTATTCCAGGTTGACCTGGTGCACGATGCCCGTGGCCGGGGGCACGACCCGGAAGTTGCGGAATGCGTTCTGTCCCCAGCGCAAGAACTCGTAGCGTTCGCGATTGCGCTTGAACTCGAGATCCGCGTTGATGCGGAGGGCGCCGGCCGAGCCGTAGGCGTCCACCTGCACGGAGTGGTCGATCACGAGGTCGGCAGGCTGCAGGGGATTGATGCGCGCCGGATCGCCGCCGAGGCGGCGCACAGCCGAGCGCATGGCGGCGAGGTCCGCCACGCAGGGCACGCCGGTGAAATCCTGCAGCAGCACGCGCGCCGGCATGAACTGAATCTCGTCCTTCGGCTCCGCTTTGGGATTCCAGAGCGCCAGGTTCTCGATGGCCTCCCGGCGCACCACGACGCCATCCTCGCGGCGCAGGAGATTCTCAAGCAGGATCTTCAGGGAAAAAGGCAGTGACGAGATATCCATCTGCCGGCCGAAAGCGCGGAGCGAATGGTACTGGTAGCTTCGGTCCCCCACCTTCAGGACGGCGCGCGTGCCAAATGAGTTGTTCGTTGTCATGCCGGGTTTGTACACGATTCCGCCACGGGCGAAAAGACGGAACATCGAGTACTTGAGGAGGGAAGGTGAAAAGCGAGGAACGGGGCGTGGGAACAAGATAGCTTCGGTGTCGTAACTCACACCCAAGTCGCATTCACCCGCTGCGGCGCAACAGCACCATCCTTGTGTCCTTCTGCCGCGACGTGCACGCGACCTGATCGGAATGACGGCGGTCGGCAATCCTCATCGCCGATTCTGAATCCCGGCCGCTATGCGGGAATGGCGGGAACCAGTGACAAGCGGAGGGTGATTGCACCGCGCTTGACTCACTGCCCGGCGGGACCGGGAATCAGCCCGCGGGCAGACAGAAAACCAAGAATCCGCCGGGCCAGGATCCGGTGTCCTTCCTCCGTAGGATGGCAGTGGTCAAGAAACAGCTTTGCACCGAAAGGACCATGGACGTCGGTACGCTGACCGTAGAGGTCCGCCTGCATGTCGAGCAACGGTATCCCTGAGCGGAGCGCGGCTGCGGAGATGGTTTCCCGGATGTCACCATTAATCCGGTCTCCCCTGCGGTCCAGAGCGTTGGCGCGATCCAGTTCTGCTCGGGCCGCACCGAGGTCACCCGTCGCGATCATGGCCTGTGCAATCCCGAAGTGGGTCATGGCATAGTCCGGATCAAGAACCGCCGCTTGCTGCAACGCCGCGATGGCCGCTGCGGGGTCTCCCCGCGCGAGGCAACGTTGTCCCTCGGACATCAGCGCGGACCATCTGTCAGCCTGTAGAAATCCCGGACCATGCACGGAATCGCCCGGCGGAGCCATCAGGTTCGCCACCTCGGGCATCAGGACAATGCGAAAGTGGTGCGCACGCGCGTAGTCGACCATCAGGTCAAGATTCGAATCAAGAAAGGCCAGGCGTGCCTGGTATTGTTCCAGCGTGCGGATGAGAGGGAAGTTCGTATTTCCGAAAAAATGACGCTGCAGAGGCGCCTTCCTGAACGAGCGGTGCGCCCAGCCGGAGAGGTCACACGCGTCCGAAAGCCACCGCACAATCAGGAACCGGCTGGCGAATCGCTTCATGCGCTGCTGCCGGCCAAGGATGCTGTCGGGAGCGAAAAAGACGTCCTCAAGGAACTCGTTGTGGCCCACGTAGACAAGCACAAGGTCCGGATCGAAGTTCGCCGCCTCCTTGAGGACCTCGAAGACCCGATGGCTTCCCGCCGCCGGCACCCCTCCGTTAATCACCTCGAAATGGAGGCCGCCGCGCGCGTTGACCTCTTCTTCCACGAGTTCGGGATAGGCGTGCTTCACGCCCAGCCCGAAAGTCGTCGATCCGCCCAGCGCAAAGATACGGAAGGTTCCCGCCGGCTTCGGCATGGCGACCCGGGTCTTCCAGTCCGAAAAGAAGACTGTCCCCTCCTCGAACTCGACGTACCGGTTTTGCCAGCCCTCCTTGATCCTTGAGCCGGCCGCCAGTCGCATTCCAAGTTCCACCGCAGCGAGCAGCGCGAACGGCAGGAGCATTACCGCAATCCGTAACAGCCACGGATGGCGAGGCGCACGGCGCGCGGGGGCGGGGGCTGGGGCTGGCCGGCTTTGGGATTTCATGCCTTCAAAGTGCCGCAAAACAGACACGGATGCAAGTGCGCCGGCAGGGACATGATTCTCGCTTCCTCAACTCACGGCTGCGGCGGGCGGGTCCTATGCCTGATCCACAGGTCCAGCTCTCTGGCGAACACGTCGGCAATCATGGTGTTGGCGCTGGCTGTGGCATGGCCGATGTCAAAGTACAGGCTGGAGAGCGGCTGCACTCTGGCCGCGTTCTGAAAAACGGGAACCAGATCGAGCAGAGGAACTCGTCTCTCGGTGCTAAAGGAATGCATTTCCACTTGAAGCGGGGTGCGAAGATTGGGGCTCCGCCCGGGTTCGATCAGGACGCGCATGGGCCACGAAAGGACCAGCAGTTCAGCGCCTTCCCGGCGAGTTACTTCCAGCGTCTTGTCCAGCAGGCCGCGAAACTCGTTCGGCAGGATCCTCGGGCGTGGCTCGGAGGCGGGCGCGGAAGCGCGGGATTTTGCCGCGCGCCAGAGCACACGGCAAAGCGCGCTGCGCGCGAGGAAGGCGGGAGGCCGGACGGCCTGGGCTCGCCGCCAATGGTCCTCGTCGCTCATATCGTCCCACGCAGACATGTCGTTCCACCCAAAACACGCGACAACAAGGTCGGGCTGGTAACGCTGCCCCTCTGTTTCAAGAAAACGAAGGCCTTGAAAGAGGCTGTAGCCTGGGACCCCGGAGTTGATGCACTCGACGGTCCATCCCTGCGGCACGGTCGCGCGCAACCTCACCTCAAGCTTGTCGATAAATCCGTCCCTGTTCTCGAGGCCGTATCCGAATGTGCACGAATCCCCGAGGAAGAGAATTCGCAACTCGTGCGACTTCTTTGGGATTGTGATCTCGTGGTCCTCGCGCAGGCCCTGAGCGTTGGAGATGATCCCGAAGAAAGGCCGGCTCTCGGGCGGGAGAACCTTGTTGGGAATCAGACGCCAGAAAAGATCTTCATCATCCTGAAGGACGGAAACAAGCTGCGGCAGCTGGATCTGCTGCAGTTCTTTCACGTCTTGTTTGAAACGCAGGGAAGTCGCACGGGGAAGAGCGATCCGGCACACCGCCTCGGCGGCGAGCAACGAGAACATAAGCGCAGTTGCGGCAAGCAACGCCTTTCTCCTGCGTTGGGTCGGCTGCCGGGCATCGGGACGACGGGCCTTCACTTGGGCGCCCCCTCCCCGGCTGGGGCTTGGAGAAGCTCCCGATAACGCGGCGTCCTGGCAATCTGGGCCGAGAGCGCCTCGGCGGCGATTGCGTGGACGACCTCGTTGGGATGCGGATCGGTGGGGTGAACCCAAAGCGCCGGCCCGGATCGCCCTTTCAACAACGGAAACAAGTCGACGCAAATGCCATTAGCGGACGCTACCTCCTGCTTGACCAGCTGATGCGCCGCCAGAAACGGGTAGCTGTCATCGAGACGATAGAGCACGGGAAAGAGAAGGACAATGCAGGGGATCCGGCGGACTTGGCACGTGCCGATGATCGCACGCAGGGCCAGACGACTTCGCTGCCAGCCGTCGGAATCGGGAAGGAAGAGCTGCTGATAGTAGCCGACAGTCTTCCGGGTGAGCTCTTGCCTCGCCTGCCTCTGCCAGCAGAGCTGGGCGATCCTCGATCCGTAGAGGGTGTCAGTGGGCGGGAGGGCGTCGCTCAGGCCCTCCGGGATCGCGAGTTCGCGCGGCCGGCGCACCGGCCGACCGGACCACGGATCGATTTGAAAGAGGAACGGTTCAGGATCGTTCAGGGTGTAGCCGACCACCACGACATCCGGGTCGACCCGCAGAGCAAAGTTCCGGAGCGCAGACAGCTCCTGTTCGGTGTTAAAGCCACCGACACCGAAGTTAAAGCTCTCTGCGGTTGCTGCGTGTCCCGCCAGGTGCGCGCGTAGCAGGGAGGCTGCGCGCTCGGCGTATGTATCCTCAAAGCGAACCCCTTCACCGAAGGTAAAAGAGTCGCCAAGGCACGCGATCCGAAGGGTGTTTGAAGGCTTCATCAGCACGAACTCGGGGCCGCGAAACCCCGCCGAATTGACAAGATGATCGACCTCATTATCGGCTCCGAAATAGCCCCGTGGGTTGCCGTCATAGACAAAGCGTATCCGCGTGGATGGCGTGTTTACATAAATGGCATTCGTGCGGCTCATGTCCACGAAAGCGAACTGGGGAGGCGAAGAATGCGCCTTGTAGAAGCGGGGATACTTCATCACCCGCAAGGCCACCTCCACCGCGAGAAGTCCGAGCAGAAGGCCCGCCGCCGCGAGCAAAGTGAATTTTGCGAATTTCTTCATTACTTCACGTCAGAAGACACCCGTCGAGTTTCTTCTACATGAGCGATGCAGTGACTGTCCAGACCGAATGAGCCGGGGCTGGCAATTCATCCCGACAGCAGACCTCGCATCCTTGCATTGCGGCCCATTTTCTGCCATCTATTCAACGCAAGCGAACGAGCTAATCCCCGCGGAACGTCAAGCCATGGCACGACGAAACGAGAGAAGACGCCGCCAGCCCAGATCGATATCGTCGACGCAGTCGCGGGAGATCCCGGGCCCATCGCAGGCAGCCGCGGCCGGCGCACCGGCGCCGCGCTCCTTCGAGCCGGGCCACTGGCTCTACTTCGCCGCCCTGGTCACGGTGGTGCTGCTGGTCTACCTGCCTGCCTGGCATGGCGGATTCATCTGGGATGACGACGCCCATGTGACCCGCCCGGAGCTGCGCTCCTGGCACGGGCTCTTCCGCATCTGGTTCGACCTGGGCGCCACGCAGCAGTACTATCCCCTACTGCACAGCGCGTTCTGGCTCCAGCACCGCCTCTGGGGCGACGCGGTGCTGGGCTACCACCTGGTAAACATCCTGCTGCACGCCGCCGCGGCCATCATGGCGGCGCTGATCCTGCGGCGCCTGGCGATCCCCGGGGCCTTCCTGGCGGCGGCCGTCTTCGCCCTGCACCCCGTCCAGGTGGAGTCGGTGGCATGGATCACCGAACTGAAGAACACCCTCTCGGCCGTGTTCTACCTGGGCTCCGCCATGGTCTATCTGCAATTCGATCGCATGAGGCAGAACGTCGAAGGGAAGAGAGATTCCCTGTTCCCCGTTGGATGTTCGACGTTGGATGTTCGACGTTCGTTCCCGGTGTATGCGATGGCGCTGGGCCTCTTCGTGCTGGGCCTGCTGAGCAAGACGGTCACCGCCACCTTGCCCGGCGCGCTGCTGGTGATTTTCTGGTGGCAGCGCGGGCGGCTGTCCTGGAAGAAAGACGCCCTGCCGCTGGTGCCGTTCTTCATGCTCGGGGCGGCCGCGGGGGTCTTCACCGCCTGGGTCGAGCGCACCATGATCGGGGCGGAGGGCGCAGCGTATGCCATCCCCTTCCTGGAGCGGGGGCTGATCGCGGGGCGGGTGATCTGGTTCTACCTGGGCAAGCTCTTCTGGCCCGCGGAGCTGATCTTCATCTACCCGCGCTGGCAGGTCAGCCAGGCGGCCGCCTGGCAGTACCTGTTCCCGGCGGCGGCCCTGGCGCTCGGGGCCGCGCTGTGGGCGCTGCGGCGTCGCTCGCGCGCACCGCTGGCCGCGCTGCTCTACTTCGTCGGGACGCTGTTCCCGGTGCTGGGCTTCTTCAACGTGTTCCCGTTCATCTATTCGTTCGTGGCCGACCACTTCCAGTACATGGCGAGCCTGGGAATCATCACCTTCGCCTGCGCCTGCCTGGCAACGGGGCTGGAACGCCGCCAGCTCTGGCGCAAACCGCCCGGCTACGCCATCTGCGGGGCAATCCTGGCCACCCTGGCGGGCCTCACATGGCGCCAGAGCGCAATGTACGCCGACATCGAAGCCCTCTACCAGAAGACGATCGACGCAAATCCAACCTGCTGGATGGCTCATAACAACCTGGGGCAGCATCTGGCTGATCGCGGCCACGACGGGGAGGCCATCACCCATTTCTTGAAAGCCCTGGAGTCCAAACCAGACAGCGCAAATGCCCACAACAACCTCGGAGCGGCGCTCTTCAAGAAGGGACAGGTCGACGAGGCTATCAGTCACTACCAGGCCGCTTTGAAGAGCAAACCCCGCAGCGCGGAGGCGTACAGCAATCTCGGAGTGGCCCTGCTCAAAAAGGGACAAGTAGATAACGCGATCCACCATTACCTGAAGGCTTTGGAAATCGCGCCGGACAGGGCAGATGTTCACAACAACCTCGGCGTGGCACTGGCCAAGAATGGACAGGTTAATGAAGCCATCACCCAGTACAGGCAAGCCTTGGATCTCAAACCCGATTGCGCGGAAGCACACTACAACTTCGGCGGAGCGCTGGCCCGACTCGGACGTGTCGAGGAAGCCCTCGTCCACTACCGGCGTGCCCTGGAAATCAAACCCGACTACGCCGACGCACACTTCAACCTCGGCACCTCGCTGCTGGCATACAGGCAACTTGATGAGGCCATCGCCCATTTTCAGAAAGCCCTGGAAACAGACCCCGGCAATCCCGATGCACATCTCAAGCTCGGGGAAGCACTGTCGGACTGCGGACAACTCGACGCGGCGATTCTACATTACCGAAAGGCCCTGATGATCAAGCCGGACAATGCAGAAGCATTCCTTTCTCTGGGCGTTGCCCTGGCGGGACAGGGACAGGTCGACGAGGCCACCGCCCAGTTCCAGAAGGCCGTGGAGGTCAAGCCCGACTACGCCGATGCGCAGTGCAGCCTCGGCCGGGCCCTGGCTGGGAGCGGGCGACTCGACGAGGCGATCGACCACTTGCGCAAGGCTCTGGAAATCGATCCCGATCTTGCGCCGGCCCACAACGACCTCGGCGTGGTGCTGGCCCGGCAAGGATTCGCTGACGAGGCCATTACTCATTTTCAAAAGGCCTTGGAGATCAAGTCAGACTACGCCGAGGCGCACAAGAATCTGGGCTTGGCGCTGGCCGCTCGAGGGCGGTCCCATGACGCCATCGCTCACTACCTGAAGGCTCTCGAAATCAGACCGGGCGATACAGACGTGCGCAGGCGTCTTGATGCGATCCGGAAAAGGACCACGGGACCCCAGGGCGCGGGATTGTAGAACATCCGCAGGAACCGCAGCTTGGCCAATTCCGGGACTTGGATTGTGGAGTGAACGCTGTGTCTTGCATACAGCACGCCGAGTTTGTGTGACATTTCCGTACACGAGCCATGACACGAAGAAACGAGCCCGAACGGTGCCGGCCCGATCCGGAGACGACGACTCCATCAGCCAGGCTCGTTGCCCGCGCCTTCGCGATGAACGACTGGCTCTACTTCGCCGCCCTGGTCACGGTGGTGCTGCTGGTCTACCTGCCTGCCTGGCATGGCGGATTCATCTGGGATGACGACGCCCATGTGACCCGCCCGGAGCTGCGCTCCTGGCACGGGCTCTTCCGCATCTGGTTCGACCTGGGCGCCACGCAGCAGTACTATCCCCTACTGCACAGCGCGTTCTGGCTCCAGCACCGCCTCTGGGGCGACGCGGTGCTGGGCTACCACCTGGTAAACATCCTGCTGCACGCCGCCGCGGCCATCATGGCGGCGCTGATCCTGCGGCGCCTGGCGATCCCCGGGGCCTTCCTGGCGGCGGCCGTCTTCGCCCTGCACCCCGTCCAGGTGGAGTCGGTGGCATGGATCACCGAACTGAAGAACACCCTCTCGGCCGTGTTCTACCTGGGCTCCGCCATGGTCTATCTGCAATTCGATCGCATGAGGCAGAACGTCGAAGGGAAGAGAGATTCCCTGTTCCCCGTTGGATGTTCGACGTTGGATGTTCGACGTTCGTTCCCGGTGTATGCGATGGCGCTGGGCCTCTTCGTGCTGGGCCTGCTGAGCAAGACGGTCACCGCCACCTTGCCCGGCGCGCTGCTGGTGATTTTCTGGTGGCAGCGCGGGCGGCTGTCCTGGAAGAAAGACGCCCTGCCGCTGGTGCCGTTCTTCATGCTCGGGGCGGCCGCGGGGGTCTTCACCGCCTGGGTCGAGCGCACCATGATCGGGGCGGAGGGCGCAGCGTATGCCATCCCCTTCCTGGAGCGGGGGCTGATCGCGGGGCGGGTGATCTGGTTCTACCTGGGCAAGCTCTTCTGGCCCGCGGAGCTGATCTTCATCTACCCGCGCTGGCAGGTCAGCCAGGCGGCCGCCTGGCAGTACCTGTTCCCGGCGGCGGCCCTGGCGCTCGGGGCCGCGCTGTGGGCGCTGCGGCGTCGCTCGCGCGCACCGCTGGCCGCGCTGCTCTACTTCGTCGGGACGCTGTTCCCGGTGCTGGGCTTCTTCAACGTGTTCCCGTTCATCTATTCGTTCGTGGCCGACCACTTCCAGTACCTGGCCAGCCTGGGGATCATTACCCTCGCCTCCGCGGGGCTCGCGACGCTGCTGCAGCGCAGGGGGCTCTGGCGCCGGCC
>CAYRKB010000041.1:4020-29491 GCA_964424705.1 uncultured Victivallales bacterium | reverse complement strand
GAGCGCCTTGCCACAATGAAGCGTCTCTATCCCGACCTCTTCACCAACGAAGGCCGGCTCAACGTCGACGAACTGAAGAAGGTAGTGGACCCCGCACTCGTCAGCGAAACCGAACGCTACGACTTTCGCTGGTACGGCAAGACCGCGTCCAAGCGCCAGGCATTCACCCCCAGCCGCGCCGCCCTTGTCTACGACAAAGACCGCTCGGTGAACCCGGACAAGGCCGGCGGCAACATGATCATCGAGGGCGAAAACCTTGAAGTCCTTAAATTGCTCACCTGCGCGTACCGCGAACGCATCAAGTGCATCTACATCGACCCGCCCTACAACACGGGCGAGGACTTCGTCTATTCAGATCGCTTTGCTGAGGGGGAAAGGCCCTACTGGGAACAAACCGGAGTGACAGAGGCCGGCGTCAAGATGGACACAAACACAGAAAGCGACGGCCGCTTTCACTCCAACTGGCTCTCGATGATGCACAGTCGACTGCTCGACGCTCGGTATTTGCTTCGATCAGATGGCGTTATCTTTCTATCGATTGATGATAAAGAGGTGCAGAATTTAAGGCGTCTTATGGATGAGGTGTTTGGTGACGAGAATTTCGTGGCACAGATGGTCTGGGAAGGCGCATTCAAGAACGACGCACGCCAGATCGGCGTGAATCATGAGTACGTCTTACTCTATGCTCGCGATAGATTGTCGTTGCCACCCGAATGGTCTATTGCAAAGCAAGCAGTTGAGCCGGTGCTAACTGAGGTCACTCGTTTAAAGGCTGCGTTTGGCGATGATCATGAGGGTGCCTCCCGCGCCCTGGCCGCATGGTTTCAGAACAATAAGGCGACCCCATCTTTTGCACACCGCCGCTTTCGCTACATCGACAACCGCGGCGCATACAAGGAAGACGATCCTACGGCGCCTGGAGGTCGCAAGTTCGACCTTGTAAACAGAAAGACAGGCAAAGTCTTCCCGTTACGCGCAAATCGTGGCTGGGCATTTGATCAGGAAACCTATGACAAAATGGTGGAAGAGAAGCGCATCAGCTTCATTACAGAAGACACTATTATGGTCCGGCGTTATCTGCATGAAACAGACCGAATGACGCCACAAAGCGTCTTTTACCAGCCAGCGCGTTCAGCATCTGAACGGCTCACAAAACTCATGGGCGCCATGGTTTTCGATTTCCCGAAGGATGAGACCGTCATCCGGCAGTTCATTGAAATGTCGACGTCGCCTGACTCCATTGTTCTCGACTTCTTTGCAGGCAGCGGCACGACGGCACATGCAGTGCTGGCTCAGAATCGCGCCGACGGTGGAACCCGCCAGTACATACTCGTGCAACTCCCAGAACTCACCGCTGACTATTCTTTCGCGTACAAGTCAGGCTTCAAGAAGATCAGCGACATTACGATTGAGCGCGTCAAGCGAGTAATCGGCGGCTTTCATAAGGATGCCGACGGCCTGTTGCCCAACGACGCGCAGCGCCAATTTGCCGACTCGCTCGGGTTCAAGGTCTTCAAACTTGCGAAGTCGAACTTCCCGCGGGTGGAATTTGCCCCCGACCCAGACAAGACCGAGTCCGAGAATATTGAACTCCTCAAAGATTACATCCATGAGAAGGAAGCCACCTTCCATATGCAGTGGGATCGCGCAACCGTCATGGACGAGGTCCTCCTCAAGAATGGCTTCATGCTGGACTACACGCTCACACCCCAGCCCCAGTTCACGAAGAACGAAGTGTGTCTCGCCAAGGACGCGCACAAAGAGAGCCTCATCTGTCTCGATCTCAAACTCGACGCTGCCACAGTGGATCATTTCAAGACCCACACCGAGCATTTCTTCATCTGCCTGGAACTGGCCCTCGATACGACGAAGAAGTGGAATCTCAAGCATCATCTGGGCGACAAACTGAAGGCATTTTGAGGCGCAATGCACACCCTCGGTGACATGGCCAAGGGGCTCGATCGCCTCTTCATTTAGGCACGTCTGCGAGAAGGGCAAGCGAGGGCATGGCGTCAGGCTGAAGGCCGCGAAGAAGCGGGGGGCGCTCCGGTGCCCGTGCGCTGGCGGATGACGCGCGCAGGCATGCCGACCGCCACCGCGCGGGCCGGCAGGTTATCGTTCACCACCGCGCCCGTGCCGATAATGGTTTCCTCGCCCACGGTCACCCCGTCCATGACGGTCACGTGCGCGCCGATCCAGCATCGATCGCCGATGGCGATGCCATTGGCGATGCGGCGCTGGTCCATGATGGGCGTGTCGGTCTGTGAATAGTCGTGCCCGCCGCCAATCAGGTAGGAGTAGGCGGCGATCAGCACCTTCGCGCCGATCGTGATCCGGTTCGACGAGGCAATGTCACAGTTGAAGCCGATGTTGGCCTCGTCGCCGATCGTGATGTCGCCGTTCTTGCAGTGGAGGATCGTGTTGCGCCCGATGAACACGCCGGAGCCGATGGTGATGCCGCGGTTCGTGTCGCCCTTGGCGTCGAGCAGGCAGTTGTCGTCGATCACGACGTTGTCCCCGATGAAGATCTTGTGCGGGTGGCGCAGCGTCACGTTGGTCCCGAAAACGACGTTGCGGCCCACGCGGCCGAGCACGCGCGGGTAGAACGCCCGGCGCAGCAGCAGGCCCAGCGCGCCGGGCGTCGCCGCGAACAGCGTGCAGATCAGCTCGTACCGGATCAGCGCCCACCAGCCGTTGCGGCCAATGATGAGCTGCCGGTATTTCTGCAGGGCGGACCCCTGGTCCGCGCCCAGCTGCTCCTGGATGTCGAGAATCTTGCGCTCGTCGCTCATATGGGGGAGAACTATGCTGCGGCGGCCGCGGCTTGTCAACTCCCCGGCATCCGGTGTATAAGCCCGTCGTGATGAACCGACTGCCCTTCGCTGAAAGCAAGTCGCCGTGGCGGGGCGTCCTCGATCTTGCGACCGGCTGCTATCCGCCGTTCCTGTTCGGCGGCGGCCTGGGCCGCTGGCTGCCCGTCTTCCATTTCCATGAGGCGCGGCCCGCCGCGCTGCAGCCGTACTTCGCCTATCTGGCCGACAACGGCTATCGCACGGTGACGTCGGAGGCCCTTGCCGCGCTCGTCCGCCGCGGCGTGCACCCCGGCCCGCGCTCCGTCGCCCTGTGCTTCGACGACGCGTGGGCCAGCCTCTGGATTGTTGTTGCCCCCCTCCTGCGCCGCTACGGCCTGCAGGCGATCACGTATGTCAGCCCCGCCCATGTTTCCGCCGCCGCCGCGCCGCGGCCGCAGTGGGAGGCGGGCTCTTCCGCGCCGGCCCCCGACCTGGACCGCTCGGAGACGTCCTTCGCCACGTGGCCGGAGCTGCGCGCCCTGCACGCATCGGGCGCGGTGGACATCCAGGCGCACTCGTGGCGGCACGCCACGGTGTTTTACGGCGACGCGCCCCTTGATTTCGTGCGGCCCGGCTACAAGCCGCACCCGCATCTGTACCCGTGGTCCGACGCCCCTGACGGCGCGCGCTTTGTGACGGCGGACGACCTGGGCGCGCCGCTGTACCCGGTGCGGTCGCGGATGTCGGACGCCCTGCGCTTCTGCCACCCGGCCGCGTTCGAGGCCTGCGTGCGGCACGTGCGCGGGAACGGCGGCGCGGCTTTTTTCGAGCGGCCCGGCTGGCGCGCGGACCTGCATGCTTGCGTGCGCGCCGCGGGGGAGGGCCGGTTTGAGACGGCCGCCGAGCGCGACGCCGCGATCCGCGAGGACCTGGGGCGCGCCCGCGAAATCCTGAACTCCGAGCTGCGCACGGATGCGGTGCGCCACATGTGTTTCCCGTTCGCGGTGGCCGGGGCGTCCGCGGCGCGTAGCGCGCAGGAAGCCGGCTACGAGACCGCCTTTGCCGACCGGCTGTTCGGCGCGCGCAGCGTGCGCGCCGGCGACGATCCATGCCGCCTGATGCGCCTCAAACACCAATACCTGTTCTGCCTGCCGGGCCGCGGACGGCGCTGGTTCTTCAGCGCAAAGCCGCGATCCGCGTCGGCGCCCGACGGCGAGGCTTCCCATGGCAACCGGTAACCAACCTGCAACTCCGCCTCGCATCGCGCTGCTGACCAGCTCGTTCCATCCGGTCGTCGGCGGCGGGGAGACGCACGCGCGCCTGCTGGCCGGCACATGGCGCCGGAGCGGCGTGGACGTGTTCGTGGTAACGCGCCGGCGGCTGCCCGAGTCGCCCGCGTTCGAGCGGGTGGACGACATTCCCGTGCACCGCGTTCCGCCCTCCGGCCGGCCGCGCCTGGGCAAGTACCTGATGCTCTTTCCCGCGTACCGCGAGCTCGTGCGGCGGCGCGCGGAGTACGACCTGATCTACGTTTGCGGCCTGCGCGTGCTCGGCCTCGCGGGCGTGCTGGCGGCGCTGCGCACGGGGACGCCCTGCGTGCTGCGGTCGGAGTCGCGCGGCGAGCTGGCCGGCGACTTCATCTGGCGCACCGTGGACGGCCGCCTGCTGCCCGCCCGCCGCGCCCTGTTCGGCTGGCTGGTTGCGCTGCGCAACGGCCTCCTGCGCCGCGCGGCAGGCTTCCTCGCCATCAGCACCGACATCCGCGCGGAATACGAGGCGTGCGGCGTGCCGGCCGGCCGGATCGCGCTGATCGTCAACGGCATCGACCCGCAGCGCTTTGCGCCGGCCGATGCCGCCCTGCGCGCCGCGCGCCGGCGGGAGCTCGCCCTGCCCGCCGCCGGCCGGATCTGGGCCTACGCGGGCAAGCTGAACCGCGGGAAAGGCCTTGAGTTCCTGGTGCGCGTGTGGCGCGACTACGTCGCCGCGCACCCGGGCGAGCACCTCGTGTTCATCGGCTCGGGCGGAAACCAGTTCCTGTCGTGCGAGGCCGAGCTGCGCGCCGCGGTGCAGGCGCACGCGCTTGAGTCGTCGGTGCGTTTTACCGGCTATGTGACGAACGTGGAGGCCTGGCTGCAGGCCGCCGATGCCTTCCTGTTTCCCTCGGAGAATGAGGCGCTGCCGCTGGCGCTGCTTGAAGCCCTGTCCTGCGGCCTGCCCGCGATCGCCTCGGACGTCGGCGGCATGCGCGACATCCTGCGCGACGGCGAGAACGGCCGCCGCGTGGCGGTGAACGACGCGGCCGCCTGGCGCGCGGCGATGGAAGCGCTCGTCGCCGCGCCGGAGCAGGCCGCGGCCTGGGGCCGGGGAGGCCGCGAGACTGCGCTCGCGCGCTTCGGCATCGAGCGGGTCGCGGCGGAACACCTGGCGCTCTTCGGCAAGCTGGTGGCCGCCGGCCGAAAGGGGGCACCCGCATGAGCTCCGCAGCGGAAACCCATGCGGCGGCCGGCCCCAGCTCGCGCAAGCTGGCCGGCTACACAGCCTGGAACCTGGTGGGCATGTGCGCGCCGATGCTCGTTGCCGTGTTCGCGATTCCGCTGCTGATCCGCGGCCTCGGCGCGGACCGGTTCGGGACGCTGTCGCTGATCTGGATGCTGGTCGGCTACTTCAGCGTGCTGGATCTCGGGCTCGGCCGCGCGATGACGAAGCTGACCGCCGAGTACATCGGCCGCGGGCGCGACTCGGAGCTGCCCGGCATTTTCTGGACGGCGCTCGGGGTGATGGCCCTGCTCGGCCTGGCCGGCGGCGCGGCCCTCGCGGGCCTGAGCGGATGGCTGGTGGACGTGCGCCTGAGAATCCCGCCCGAACTGCGCGCGGAAACGCGGCTCGCGTTCCTGGCGGTCTCTATCGGCATGCCGGTGGCGGTGGCAACGACCGGCCTGATCGGCGTGCTGGAGGCGCACCATCGCTTCCGGCTGATCAACCTGATCCGCGTCCCGATGGGCGCGTTCACGTTCGCCGGGCCCCTGATGGTGCTGCCGTTTTCCAAGAGCCTGTACGCGGTGGTGATGGTGCTCATCGCCGGCCGCCTCGTCGAGTGGGTCGCGTATTTCGCCTGCTGCCTGGTGACCCTGCCCGCGCTGCGGCGGCGCCTCGCCTGGGACGGGCGCCTGCTCGGCCCGCTGCTGAGGTTCGGCGGATGGATGACCGTCTCGAACATCGCGCTGCCGCTGATGATCCATGTGGACCGCCTGCTGATCGGGGCGCTGCTGCCGATCGCGATGGTGACGTACTATGCGACGCCGGCGGAGATTGTCGTCAAGCTTCTGATCTTCCCGCGCGCGTGGGTTTCCGTACTGTTCCCGTCGATGACGGCGGCCTTTGCCGCGAAATCGAGCACGGTCGGCGAGCTATATTCGCGCGGCGTGCGCTACCTGGTGCTGGCGGCCTTTCCGGTGGCGCTGGCGGTCATGCTGGGAGCGCATGAAGGCCTGCAGATCTGGCTGGGCGCCGACCTGGCGGACAAGAGCGCGCGCGTGATGCAGTGGCTGACGGCGGGCATCTTCGTCTACAGCCTGGCCTACATGCCGTTCTCCCTGCTGCAGAGCGCCGGCCGGCCCGACCTCAGCGCCCGCCTGCACGCCCTGGAGCTTCCGCTGTACCTGGTGCTGTCCAGCGCGATGATCCGGCGCTTCGGCATCGAGGGCGCCTCGGCGGCGTGGCTGCTGCGCTCCGTGGTGGAGGCCGCGATTCTCTTCTGGATGGTGCGCAGGTTTACGCCGGGCGCCGGGCCCAGCGTGGGCCGCGCCATGGCTCTTGCGGCGGCGGGCCTCCTGCTGGCGGGCGGAGGCGCGTGCCTGGATTCGTTCGCTGCGCGGCTGGCCGTGGGGGGGCTCCTGCTGCCGGCCTTCCTGGCGATCGGCTGGCGGTGGCTGCTTTCCGAACAGGAGCGGACGCTTGTGCGCGAGCAGGCGCGCAGGCTGGCGAGCCGCGCGTAAGCGGCAGCAGCGTCTACAGCTGGTCCCGGAAGGCTTCGGCCATCAGCTGGTTTCCCGCATCGTTGGGGTGCAGCCCGTCGCCGAGAATCAGGCCCTCGCCCGTGCCGAACTTCTCCTCCAGGTCCACCAGTGTGGCGCCCTCTTCTGCGGCGAGTGCACGGATGCGGCTGCTCAGCGTCTTCGCGCTTCCGGCCCACAGGCGGTGGCTGCCGCTCATGGGCGTCATCGTGGCTATCACGGGCACGCTCTTGTTGGCTTTGCATTGCAGGATGATGGAACGCAGGTTTTCAACGGCGTGGTCCATGCCTCGGCTTTCGATCAGATCGATGGCTCCGAGGTCGATCAGCACGGCGGCTGGCTTGTCATGGGCGAGGATGCCGCCCAATCTTCTCAGGGCCGAGGCGGTGCTTTCACTGTCATCGCCGTGGTTGATTACGGTCTTGCCGGTCAGCGCGGCCAGCCGGGGCGGGTAGGGGGCGCCGCCGCCGTTGCCGCCGCCGGTGATGCTGTCACCGAGAGCGGCGTATACATTGGTATGGTTGTCCCCGATATCCGGCGGGGCCTGCTTTTCGTCCGTCCCGGGTCCTCCGTCACCTTGGCTGTCGCCGTTTTCACAGCCGGTCAGCCCCAGCGCCAGCGCTGCCACCAAGACCCAGGAGACCAGCCCGCTCAGCCTGCGTGTTGCCATTCTTCTTTCTCCCGGTTCATAGGTTCGGCGCAATCTACGCAGCTTCCGCAGCCAAGTCAAATCCGGAAGGGAAGGTAACACCTCGGTGACGCAGGGGGGGGGGCTCCCTGCCGCCTTCGTGCGGCAGGGGCCAGAATTCCGCCTCCCGTGGCGCAAGGCCACGGGGAGGCCCCCTGCATAACTGAGTCGATACAAGGGCTGTTGGCAGCCGGCCGTCATTCTACAGGCGGATCCAGCCCTGTTCGATATACCAGCGCGCCGTCTTCCGCAGGCCATCCTCGGTGCTGTGCAGGTATCTGTAACCCAGCGCGCCTCGCACTTTGCGCGTGTCGAAGGAGCGGTCCTTGGTGAAGAATGCCACGCGCCGGCGATGGAGCGGCGGCGAGATCCTGAGCGGGCGGCAGAGGGCCTCGCACAGGCCGGCCGCCAGAAAAAACGGCCACGCCGGGAGGCGGACGACCCGTAGCGGGCGGCCCAGTTCGCCGGCAATGATCCGGCCCATCGACTCGAGCGTGACGGCTGCGGGATCGCCGCAGATGAAAGCCTCATTGAGCGCAGCCGGATGGGTCGCGGCGCAGATCATCATCTGAGCCAGGTCCTCCACGTGAACCAGATGATAAAGGCACTTTCCGCGCCCGAGCAGGACGAACAGCGGCTGGGCGGCCATCTTGAAGATCTTCAGCAGCCGGCGATCGCCGGGGCCGTAGATGGCGCAGGGCCGGATGACGGTGTAAGGCAGCCGCGACTCGCGGGCGAACCCGCGCAGCCAAAGCTCCGCTTCAGCCTTGGTCTTTTGGTAGATGTCGCCGGGGTTGAATGGATAGTTTTCGTCGGCCGGCGGCCGATCGATGTGGCCATGAACCCCCACCGTGGACACGTGAACCATCCGCTTGAAGGATGGATTCGCCGCCGCGGCCTCCGCCAGCAGGCGCGTGCTGACGACGTGGACGTTGCGCTGTTCCTGCTCCGAGACCCCCGCGTCCCGGTACGCCGCGGCCACGTGAAAGATAAAATCCGCGTCCTGCGCCGCCGCCTTCACAACCGCGGGGTCATAGACGTTGCCCTCGAACCAGTCAATCTTGAGATCCCGCAGCGCGTCCCTGTTCGACGTGCGGCGCGCGATCGCGCGCAGGGAGACCGGCTGCAGGGCCAGGCTGCGCAGCAGCGCGGCGCCGGTGAACCCCGTGCCGCCCGTGACCAGCACGCGGGATCCGGGCGGCAGCGTCGCGCCCTGGGCGTTGAGCGTTGAGGGCTGAGCATTCATGAATAAGAGGCCCCCCGGGCTCCGGGCGCTTCCATCCCGGCCGCGCGCCGCGTCATGCGCACGATCACCGGCGACCCGAACCTGCGCGCAAGCCCCACGGCCGCGCATGCGCCCTCCAAAGAGCGCGAAAGCGCGGGGACGCGCAGGGCGCGGTGGAGGACGATGGGCAGAAAGAACTGCCCCGTCCGGCGCTCCGGGGCGAAGCCGTTGCGCCCGAACTCCGCGTCGATCTCGGAATGCCGGAACAGGCGCCAGGGCCGCGTGTTCCCCTCGATGCTCTTCTTTGCCTTGAAGAGCGCCGGGGCGATGCGGTTCAAGCTCTGGCTGGTGGGATACTCGGCGATCACGGCGACGCGGGCTACGCGGCACAGCTCCCGGATCAGATCCGGCCAGCGCGCGGCGTGGGTGATCAGCCGGAAGCACAGCACGACGTCGAAGGCGCCGCCGGGGAAGGGCAGGCTGAGGCTGTTGGCGATGACGAACCGGCACGTCCCGGCATCCAGTTCGCCGCGAATCCTGTGTGCGCACGATGCATCGCTTCCCGTCACGGTGACGCCGTATCCGGCCCGGCACAGCGGCCCCGCCAGCTGGCCGTGCCCGCCGCCGACATCAAGGATTGTCCCGCCGGGCTCGTGCAGCAGGGAGCGCGTCGCGTTTTCCTGCACCCTCAGCATCCACGCGCCGACCGGCCCGCCGAAGCGGGCGGCGTAGGCCTCCGAGGCGGTTTCGATGTCGGCGGTTTCCGGAAAGTCCGATACTGTGCCGGCCGATCCGGTCATGCCGCCGGCCCCTTGGCGCGCAGGCCGGACGGGTTGTCCTCGAGGAGCCACAGGAACGAGGTGATGCCGCGCGGGTAGTAGCGGCTGCCCACGGCCTTGCCATTGGCCATCTGGTCACTCCACGCGTAGTAAGCGTTCTCCTCGTCGAGCAGCCAGCTCGCGTGCACCGCGTCTGCATCGCGCCCGTCCTTGTTCCACGGAATGCGGAGGATCTGCCGCGACACAAACTGATTCAGGTAGATCTTGCTGAGCCACGTATTGTCGCTGCTGGCCGAGATCTTCCACGCGCCGTTTTCGAACAGGCACAGGCCCTTTACCAGGACCGTCTGCAGGTGCTTCTTCAGGGCCTGGATAAACTCCGAGTAGGGCCCGTCCAGCGCGACGACATCGCGCCAGCCGCACGCGTAGGGGAAGGCGAGCCCCTCGACGGCGCAGAGCACCGCCGCGTCGTTCTTCTCGTCGATCAGCGCCGGGATGTAGCCTTTCGACGTCAGCCGCGAGGCGATGGTCAGAGCGCCGCGCCGCGCCTGGTCGGAAGCCTGGCTGGCCGCGCGATCGAGGTGCAGCCCCGAGAGAATCTTTTCCAGGCTGACGTAAGCCGCCCACGACTTCACGGCGAGGTACAGGCTGCTGCGCGCCTGGCCGAGCGCCGGATCGAGGCTGTCGTACGTGGTGATTTCCGAGCCGCCCATGGCGCGGGAGCTGTCGAGCTTCATGATGCCGTTGCGGCGGGCGGGGTTGGGGTGGTCCCGGTGCAGCAGGCTGGTGAGCAGGTCCATGAAGAGCGATTTGTGCTGCTTGGTCCAGGCGGTGTCGGCTGAGCGGGCCGCGTACATTCCCGCGCAACAGATCCAGTTTACAAGCTCTTCGTGGGACATGTACGAGAAGCAGCCCCGCAGGTGGGGCTGTTCGTAGGCGGAAAATCCGGGCCGCGAGAAGCAGTTGGCCACGCCCATGTCGTGCGTGAAGGTGATGCCGCCCGGGTACTCGCGCGGGTTGTCGGGGAAACAGACCCGGTCATGATAGTTGTAGCGCTCCAGGAACAGGTCGAGCACGTTCCGCACGACCCACGGGTTCATCGCCGTCTCGAAGAACAAGTGGTCCACGCTGAGGTCGAGCGTGTTCATCATCCGGTACTCGCCCTCGTTCACGACCCAGACCGGCTTCTCGTCGCGGGCCAGGAGCTGGGTGCTGCCGTAGTAGCTGTGGGCGGAATGGGCGACCATGAACTTCTGGTCGGGGGATAGCCGCGACTGCGCAACGCGCTTGTCCGCCTCGGCGGCGCGGTCCGCCAGCACGATGAAGTGGTCGAGGGCGAAGGCCCCCACGTCCTCCAGGTTCTTGAAAAGCTGCGTGTAGTAGTAGCGGGTGTCCATGCCGGCGGTGACGATCCCGTCCCTGTAGAAACAGATGGCGAAGCGCACGGTCTGGCGCCGGTGCGGCGGCGCCACCATCCAGAGCAGGCCGGTGGAGCCGAGTCCGACCTGCATGTCTTCCTCGTGCGTCGCGGCCAGGATGGTCTCCGGCGAATGCCCCTGCGCGACGTGCACGTTCTTGTCCCGGCTGAGGATGCCCATGAGGCGCCCCTGCGCGATGCCTTTGACGTGGTTCTCCTGGTGCGGCTCAATGCAGCGCATGGCGCTGTAGGGATCGGTGCCGGTGAATCCGAAGAAGGCCTTCCGGGCGTGCGCGTGATGCGTATTATCCAGCGTCAGCTCGGCCAGCACGGCGGGCGCGAGCGCGAGCTGCAGGTCCTCCTTGCGGGCTGTTTCGGGGTTCGGAATGCCCTGAAACGGGGAGAGGATCCGGAATGTGAGATCCCCGGCCTGCCAGGCGTCGGTCGAGATCTGGAACGTGCGCTTGATGTCGGCCCGCGGAAAGGGACGCACCAGCACGCCGCCCGCCGGGGGCTTGTGCAGCTTCGCGTCGCTCTCCCAGTCCCCCATGGCGTAGAACGGCAAGGCATCGAACACCCGCGGCGTGTGGGATTCCGCGCCGATATAGATGTTCTGGTTGGCCGGCCCCCCGAGCTCAAGGCCAAGCCCTCCCTTGTTTCCCGGAAATCCGAGCGTGAACGAAGCGAACGCGCCGATGGGCGCGTGGTGCGCATTGAAGAACATATTCTGCATAACTGACGGCTCCTTGTGCGGGGGAGTGCATCGCTGCAGCAAAGCCCCTTTGTCGGTGACACACCTATCAATCTATCAAACGCGACGGCTGCAAGCAAACGATATCTGAAGCATCGAAAAAATGCTCCTACTTCTGCTGGATGGGTCTCGCGCATTCGCGGCCAGGCGGCGCGATGCCGGGAAGGGCGCACGATTGCGGCTGCGGGCGCAGGATGGTGCAGGTTCGTCCCCGATTCTTCCGGCGGTGTTTTGTCATTCTTTACAGTGTTTTGTCATAATTTATAGTTGCGCGCCGTGGGCGGGGTGGCGTAAGCTATCGGCTGTTTTTTTCATGGGTCGGGCAGCGGGTGCAACAAGCACGGAAAGGTCGAGTGGCTATGTCGCGGAAGTGGGTTATGGTCCTGGTTGGGCTGATGGCATCGGGCACGAGTTTGTTTGCTCAGGAGGCGGCGCAGGTGGTGCAGGCGGCGGCGGAGGTGCAGACGATTCCGCCGATGTGGTGGATTGCGCCGATCGCCTCCGCGTTCGCGCTGTTCTTCGCATGGTTCTTCTATAAGGGCATGCTCAAGGCGAACCCCGGCAACGCGCGCATGCAGGAGATCGCAGGGTATGTGCGCGAAGGCGCCATGGCCTACCTCTTCCGCCAGTACAAGATCGTGAGCCTCGTGTTTCTGGTCCTGGTCGTGATTCTGTCGGCGCTGGCGTATTTCGGCATCCAGAACCCCTTCGTGCCGGTCGCGTTTCTCACCGGAGGCTTCTTCTCCGGCCTGTGCGGATACCTGGGCATGAATACGGCGACCCGCGCGTCTTCGCGCACGGCGCAAGGCGCGAGCGAAGGCCTGAACCGGGGCCTGCAGGTTGCGTTCCGGTCCGGCGCCGTCATGGGCCTGGTGGTCGTCGGGTTCGGGCTGCTGGACATCTGCCTCTGGTATTATGTTCTCGACCAGTTTGTCTTTACAGCGAAACACATGCAGGACGGCCTGCATTTCCTCGGGCTGACGCTGGTGCCGCAGGGCTGCACGCCGCTCGAGAAGATGTCGGAAATTACCACGACGATGTTGACCTTCGGCATGGGCGCTTCGACGCAGGCGCTGTTTGCCCGCGTGGGCGGCGGTATCTACACCAAGGCCGCCGACGTTGGCGCCGACCTGGTCGGCAAGGTGGAAGCTGGCATCCCGGAGGACGACCCGCGCAACCCCGCGACGATCGCGGACAACGTGGGCGACAACGTGGGCGACGTGGCCGGCATGGGC
Source organism: uncultured Victivallales bacterium (assembly GCA_964424705.1). Lineage (GTDB taxonomy): Bacteria > Verrucomicrobiota > Kiritimatiellia > UBA8416 > CAYRKB01 > CAYRKB01. The sequence continues at coordinate 16,591 of CAYRKB010000041.1, read as the reverse complement.
GCGGATCTCTATGAGTCCTACTGCGGCGCGATTCTTTCCACCGCGTGTCTTGGCGCTTCGCTCGGAGTGAGCCGCGGCAACATGGCGGAGACCGTGAGCCTGGTGACCGCCCCCATGATCGTCGCGGGCGTGGGCACGGTGCTTTCTATCATCGGCATGTTCATGGTGCGCTGCCGGGAAGGCGCGGACCAGCGCAATCTGCTGCGCGCGCTGCTCTTCGGCACGTTGGGCAGCTCGGCCCTGATCGTGGTCGTGCTGGCGGGCATGGCGTTCCTCGGCATGGTAACCTGGGGCATTTTCGGGGCGGTGGTGGCCGGTTTGGCCGCCGGCGTGCTGATCGGCCAGTCGACGGAGCTCTACACCTCGGACAGCTACAAGCCCACGCAGGGCGTGGCCGGCCAGGCGAAAATGGGGGCGGCCACGGTGATCATCGACGGTCTGGCCACCGGCATGATGTCCGCCGCGTACCCGGTGCTGATTGTTGTGGCGGGCATCCTCTTTGCCTTCGGCCTGGCGGGCGGATTCCACGATTTCAGCATGGGGCTCTACGGCGTTGGCTTCGCAGCCGTGGGCATGCTCGCCACGCTGGGCATCACGCTGGCGACCGACGCGTACGGCCCGATCGCGGACAACGCGGGCGGCAACGCGGAAATGGCGCACCTGCCCCCCGAGGTGCGCGAGCGCACGGACGCGCTGGACTCGCTGGGCAACACCACGGCCGCCACGGGCAAGGGCTTTGCCATTGGCTCCGCGGCTTTGACGGCGATGGCCCTGCTCGCGGCCAACATCGAGGAGGTCAAGATCTGGTCCGCCCGGTTCGCCGAGAAGACGGGCGGGGTCATCACGCTCGGGCAGACGACCATGACCGCCGCCGAAGCCAAGGCGAAGGGCGTGCTTGAGTTCATGCGCATCTTTGACGTTCAGCTCCTGAACCCGCTGGTGCTGAGCGGCATGTTCATCGGCGGCATGATGGCGTTCCTCTTCACGGCGCTGGCCATGAAGGCGGTGGGCCGAGCCGCAGGCTCGATGGTGGAGGAAGTGCGCCGCCAGTTCAAGGAGAAGCCCGGCATCATGGCGGGCACGGAGAAGCCCGACTACGCACGCTGCGTGGCCATTTCCACCGCGGGCGCCCAGCGCGAGATGATTCTGCCGTCCATCCTGGCGATCATCACCCCCGTTGTCACCGGCCTGATCTTCGGCATCGGCGGCGTGATGGGCCTGCTGGCGGGCAGCCTGGCCACCGGGTTCTCGCTGGCCACGATGCTGAACAACGCCGGCGGATCGTGGGATAACGCCAAGAAGTATATCGAGAAGGGCAACCTAGGCGGCAAGTACCTGAAGAACGCCAAAGGCGAGTATGTCGACCCGCAGGGCAACGTGGTGACGGACCGCTCCAAGGCGAAGAACCCTGTGCACGGCGCGGCGGTTACCGGTGACACGGTCGGCGACCCCTGCAAGGACACCTGCGGCCCGTCGCTGAACATTCTGCTCAAGCTCATGAGCATGGTCAGCATCGTGTTTACGCCGGTCATCCTCAAGTTCTCGCCGGTCGTGCAGAAGTGGCTGCACATCGCGCAGCAATAGGGATGCTTCGGCGACCGGGAGTGAACGGACGGGCGGAGGGCGTGGGCCGTCCGCCCATCCCCGGCGCGACCGCGATCCAGGTCCCGATCTCCCCACACAAGAGCGCGCTGTCGATGACGCTTGCGCAAGCGCGTCGGCTATGCCATCATAGACGCCTTCTGACGGGACTTCTTCGCAAAACTACCCGTCAGGACAGGGTGCTGGGCACTTCGTGCTCAGCAGGAATCTCGGTTGGTCGGGCCGCCATCCGGTTAAACACGCAATGCGTGTAACTGGGGTGGTGTGTCATGCAGGATCAGAAAGAAGTTTCCACCGGCGGCGCTCAGGTGCTCGTTCGTCTCTATTGGCTGTTCCTGGGTAACGCAATCCTGGCCTTCCTTCTCGTCTTCATTGTCGAGAAACATCCCAAACTTCCATCCCTGTTCGATGTCGTGTATCTGGCCACGCTGGCGTCTCTGATCCTCGTCCGGTACGTGGATATCCGCTTTCTGAATGGCCAAACCGGCGAAGGCAAACCGGCTACGTTGGCGCACTGGCGCCGCTATGCCATGCTCGTTGTTCCGGTGGGGTTGGTCGCCTGGCTTCTGGTCCGGGCGCTTGTGAATTTCCTCAAGCCTGCAGGCTGAGCCGTTTCCGCGTTGGCGGCCCTTTAGGCTGCCAGTGAGTCGCGGTCGCAAGAGCAGCCCGCTGAACAGATGATGCAATTGAAGAGAGGAAATGGTAAGAGCCTTCTGTGTTCGGAGGGTCGATCCTGTCTCCGGGTGAAGGGCGGGGCCCGACTGCGGAAGACCGGCTATGCCACGTTTCTTGAGAACAAGCCTGCGGGCCCGCCTGATTTCGGCGATCTTGCTGACCACGCTGCCGCTGATGGCTTTGATCTGGTATGGGGCGCAACGCCAGTTCGAGCGTGAGACCCTCGCCCTCGAAGAGGAGGTGCAACGCCTGACGGCGTTCATTTCCGGTGACGTAAACCACCTGCTGGAGGCAACGCGGCAGATTCTGGTTGCCGTGTCGGCGATTGGCAGTGTCGCGAGCCCGGAAGCGGGCAGAGCCGTGCTAGCCGATCTGGCCCAGCAGTGCCCCTACTACACCCGTTTCGGAGTGGTTAATCCGGCGGGTGTGACGTACCGCGCTGAACCGGCGGGCGGCAGAGGAGCTGAGCCGATCGACGAGCCGCTGCTGCGGCGCGCCCTTGATTCCAAACGGCTCGTGGTGGGCAATCTGCATGAGGACGCTGCGGATGGCAAGCACTTGTTGGGTGTCGCGTATTGCGTTGCGGGAGAGAGCAACGCCAGTGTTCCCTCGGTATCCTTCGTAGTGCTGGACCTGGGATGGCTGGACGCGCTGCTGGCGGAGGAGAGGGTGACGGGCAGCAAGTCCCTCTTTCCCCACGGCATGATTCTCAACATCCTGGATCGTTCGGGCACAATCCTGACGCGGCATCCTGACAAGGATAAATGGACTGGCAAGAAACTTCCCGATACCCGTGTGCTGGAGGAGATCCTGCAAAAGGGCGAAGGCACGGCAGATCTGACCGGCGTGGATGGCTTCTCGCGCTACTACGCCTTTCAATCCATCAAAGCTGCCTGGGGCGACATCTTCGTATGCACAGGAGTCTCGAGGGCAGATGCTTTGGCCTCAGCAAGGTCGGACATGCGCCGCACTCTTGCGGGCGTGTCTACAGGCTGCCTTCTGCTCATTCTCCTCGCTTGGTTTGGAACAAGCCTGTTCATTACGCAGCCGCTAGCCTCGCTGGTTGCCGCCACGCAGCGTCTGGGCGCCGGGGATCTTAGCGCCAGAACGGCCCGCCCCCGTGGGCCGCGGGAGATTGCACATCTCGCTGTGGCTTTCGACCGGATGGCAGATGCCCTCCAGCAGGATGCTCAGGACCAGGAGAGAATGCGGGCGAAGCTGGTTGAATATGACCGTCAACTGCGCTCCATGTCGGTGGAGGCAACTCTCGCTGAAGAGCAGGAGCGCAAACATATTGCGGCGGGGCTTCACGACAAAGCCGGGCCGCTGCTTGCAGCATGCTATATGAAATTGGGTCGCGCCCTTAAACTCCCTGCTCCGACAGAAGTGGGCACGGCCTTGAGCGAGAGTCGCGACCTTATTGACCAAGCGATCGGAGAGCTGCGCTCCCTGACGTTCGACCTGAGTTCACCTGCTTTGTATACACTGGGGGTGACGGCAGCGGTGGAGGAAGTGTGTCGGGACACGGCCAAGCGCCACGCTCTGGAAATCACGTTCCAGGACCAGGGAACGCCGAAGGTCCTTTCCAACGACAAACGCGTCGTCCTTTATCGGGCAGCCCGCGAGTTGCTTCTCAATGTCGTCAAGCATGCCGAGGCCACGCGGGTGTCGGTTGTCTGCGGTGGAGACGCCGAAGAGGTGTTTGTCTCCGTGGTCGACGATGGTGTCGGTTTTGATGCGGCTGAGGCTGGCAGCGGCTTCAGTCGAACGGGCGGATTTGGGCTGTTCAGTCTACGCGAACGGATGGAACATATGGGCGGGCGTTTCACGGTCGAATCCTCGCGCGGCACAGGCACTCGCATCGTTGTGGCGCTGCCCGCCCTCGGCGACGAAGGAAAAGAGGAGGCGAAAAATGGCGATCAAGATCCTTCTGGCTGACGATCATAAGATATTCAGGCAGGGCCTGCGCGGGCTGATTGCCGAAGAGAAAGACCTGGCGATCGTCGGCGAAGCCGAAGATGGGCGGGATGCAATCGCCCAGATCGCCAAGCTCCGGCCGGATGTCGTGATCATGGACGTCGGAATGCCTGCTTTGAACGGGATCGAGGCGACGCGGCAGATCAGCAGGGAGTTCCCGAAGACACGAGTGATCGCACTCTCTATGCATGTGGATGAAAAGTTCGTTGCCGAAATGCTGCGGGCTGGCGCCGTCGGATACCTGTGCAAGAAGTGCGACGCCGACGAACTTGTTGCGGCCATTCGAACCGTGGCCGGTGGACAGACCTACCTCAGCCCGTCCATTTCGGGAACCCTCGTCGACAGCTACGTGCGGAATGTCTCGGCCACGCCAGCTTCCGCCTTTTCGCAACTGACCGACCGGGAGCGGGAAATTCTGCAGCTTCTTGTTGAAGAGAAGACCATCAAGGAGATCGCAGGCGAGTTGCAATTAAGTGTCAAGACGGTCCATGCCCACCGCGAACATCTCATGCGGAAGTTGGATGTACAGACCATTGCCGGCCTGACCAAGTACGCAGTCCGCGAAGGTTTGACCGAGCTCTAGGTCGATCCTTCGACTTCTTGCCTTTCATTTTCCGTCATCGGCTGCGATGTCCGTGTTTCTGCCCTTTCCTACCGAGACTCTTTCACCCCCAGAACGAGAACGTGCCCAATAGCGCCCTATCACAGGCATCCCGTACTCTTGTGAGGCAGGGAAGTGGTAGAGCAGAGCCGGCGAGTAGTGGACCACCGCAGAAAAGGGAAAGGCAGCGCCAGATGGGAATACAGACGCAACCGCAGCCTGAGCGTCACGTAGCGCAAGCCATGGATGCCTCTATTCCGGAATGGACGAGGAAGGTGCGCGAAGTCCTGAAGGGATCGGGTCCAATGTCCTTGGCGAGCCTCGCCAGGAAGATCACTGACGCTACGACGAACGAAGTGGCCCTGGCGGTCGGCTGGCTCGCACATGCAGGCGAGATTCGACTCAGAGAACGTGAGGGCCTTTGGGAAATTGACCTCAAATGAACTCACGCATTCCAGACGACGTGGGAAATGGTGAACCGAAAGGAAAAGTCATGCAAATCCAGATCATGACCGACAAGAACATTGCGGGCAGCGAAAAGTTGGTCGCGCAGGTTGAAGCCATCGTTGAGAGATCCCTGTGCCACGTTGGCGATCGAATCACACGGGTGGAAGTCCATCTCAGTGACGAGAATAGCCACAAGGGCGGAGGGAACGACAAACGCTGTGTGATTGAAGCCCGTCTCAAGAGGCGTCAACCAGTGGCTGGCATCCACCAGGCAGGAACTTTGCTTGATGCCGTGGACGGAGCCACCGAGCGGCTGAAGGCGTCCCTCGATCACACCATCGGTCGTTTGCGGGCCAAACGGCGCCGACAGCCCGCTGTCGATGACACTTCGATTGTAGGGGCTGAAGATGCGAACAGAGACGATTCTGGTTGTTGACGACCACGAACTGATCTTCAACACGGTAGCAACGTTTCTATGAACGAACCCATTCCATATGACCAGAACCATGCGGCGATTCGTTCTCTCTTAGAAAAGGGGAGAAACACCGTTTTCTGCGTCGTCGGCGCCGGGCACGGCGGGTTGGCCATGGCAGGGCACTTGGGGATCATGGGTTTTCCCGTTCGCCTGTACAACCGCACGGATGAGAGTCTTCACGCCGTGCGGTGGCATGGAGGCGTGAAGGTTACGGGCGAGGTCCAGGGGTTCGGTCCGGTCCAAGTCGCCACGTCGACTATGGCCGAAGCGGTTTCCGGGGCCGACGTGGTGATGGTTGTCGTGCCGGCGACAGCGCACCGGTTCGTGGCGGAACAGATGGCGCCGTGCTTGCATGGCGGCCAGATCGTGGTCCTGAACCCGGGCCGCACAGGTGGCGCGCTGGAGTTCCGGCAGGTGTTGAACAGCAAGGAATGCAAAGCGGCTGCGATCATTTCGGAAGCATCAACATTCCTCTATGCTTCCAGGGCACTTTCACGAGCGGAGGCACACATCTTTCGCATCAAGAATTCCGTTCGGCTCGCAACGTTGCCGGCATACTGGATTCCGGAGGTGCTGCCTGTTCTGAATCAGGCCTTTCCCCAGTTCGCCGCCGGCGACAATGTCCTGTCCACGGGCATGGAGAATATTGGAGCTATTTTCCACCCGGCATTGACCCTGATGAACGCCGGCTGGATCGAGACCACGAAAGGCGATTTCGACTATTACCTTGGCGGGATCTCTCTTTCTGTCGCTCGCGTGCTGGAACGTCTTGACGCTGAACGGGTCACTGTGGCGAAGAGCATGGGCATACATACCGTGTCGGCAAGGGAGTGGCTCTATTTGACCTATGACGCGCCAGGCCGCGATCTCTACGAAGCGATTCAGAACACAGGGAGTTATCGGGGAATCCGGGCGCCGCAGAACATCCTGCACCGCTATGTGACCGAAGATGTTCCGATGAGCCTGGTGCCGCTGGCTTCTATCGGAAAGATGCTGGGCGTCGCCGTCCCGATGATGGACATGGTGATCGGCATGGCGAACGTTATGCACGGCCGTGACTACTGGAAAGAGGGACGGACGGTTGCACACATGGGGATTGAAGGGATGACCGTGAAACAGATCCGCCAAATGGCGGTTGGAATTGAGTGATTCGCTTTTGGAGGTACGCACTATGAAAAGCTTGTATGTCTGTGTTTCGGCGCTGCCCGGTTGGCTGATCGCGGCGACCACGGTTGCTGTGGGCTGGTTGGCTGCCGGTGTGGCGAAGTTCATCATCACGCGGCTACTCACAGCGCTTCATTTTAACCAGTTGTGCGAAAGAACTGGCGCCTGCGAGTTCCTGCGAAAGGGAGAAGTGGCCTATTCGCCAGCCGCTTTAGTTGGCCGGGGGCTCTACTGGGTGATCCTGATTGGCGTCTTTCTGGAGGCTGCGCGTCTTCTTGACATTGCAGTGGCGACTGAGTTCCGCAATCGCATTGTTTCCGCAATGCCGGCCTTGCTAAGCGCCGTGCTGGTGCTGGCCGTGGGTATGATTGTGATCGCGTTCCTGGCGGGCTTCGTGCGCACGGTTACCCGCAATGCCGGGAGCCCGTATGCCAACCTGTGGTCGCGGATCACCCGCTGGGTGGGTGTGGTGCTGGTGCTCGCTCTCGCCTTCGAACAAGCGGAGATCCGCGGTTCCACATTAGCTGGTGCTATACAGATTGTCATCGCCGCCTTCGCTTTCGGCATGGCACTGGCGTTCGGACTGGGATGCAAGGACATCGCACGCAACGCCATGGAGAGGCTGCTTGCGAATCTGAAAGAGCGACACAGAGACGCTTCAAAATCCGACATGGAAGGCTGATCACTTGAACGGCGGGACAAGATGACGTTTCGTTTGACTCGGACAGACTGCGTCGGGCTGGCAAGACCCGCCCTTGATGCGCATACGTTGGGGTTGACATCGCTTGCGCAGCTTCTGGGCGAGTGCGGCTGCCGGTGTGTCCTTGCCGATAGCGCTGCCAGCAAATGTCTCAACGCGCCGGATGTCCCCGAGAATCTGGACGGAATCAGCCGCTGGATCATGGCCCAGGGGATTACGGTTCTCGGCCTCAGCTACCGGCTCGACCCTCAGGATGGCGCGCGCATTGCCGCGCTCTTGGTCAAAGGCCTCAAGACGCGGCGGCTCATGACGGAGCAGGGAGGACCGATCCGCGCGGTGTTTTTGGCGGGACTCCCGAAGACATGCGACCTGATACGGCAACATGTGAAAGAAGTGACGGACACATTCGAGGGGGACGAAACGGCGGCCGAAACGCTGCTCCGGCTTGGCGTTGACCCTGCCGTCATTCCAACCGAACTCAAGACGAGCGTGCGCTACGATGAAGACCGGCTGGCCTTTGGCAGGGACTTGATCCGTAAGGGGGAATATATGGCCCTGCGGCCCGTCGACCGTTTGGGCTACCCCGACTTCGGTACCCGACAGGACACGCTTGTCGCCCGGCTGACGCACGGGCGCCAACACGGCCTTCCGCCGCTCATGCGAGCGCATGTCGGCCCATTTCTTCCGGACCGGGAGGAAGCAGTACGCCTGTTCCTGGAATGGACGCGCACTCTTGCCGCGAGCGGATACCTCGACATCCTTTCCATAGGAGCATCGCAACTCACCCAGTCGAATTGTGGCGAGAGCTGGGAGGGCAAGCCCAATGGAGGCGGAGTTCCGCTGAACACGCCGGAAGAGTTTGAAGCGGTTGCGAATGCCGCCAGACCCATGCTGGTGAGAACCTACGCCGGCACGCGGAACATTCCCGCCTTAGCGCGAATGTACGAAGAGAAGATCAACACCGCCTGGCACGCCCTTTCCCTTTGGTGGTTCTGTCGTATCGATGATCGGGGGCCGTACTCGCTCATGGAGAACCTGGAGCAGCATTGCGAGGCGCTCCGGTATATTGCGGCGACGGGGAAACCCTTTGAGTCCAATGTGTCGCACCACTTTGCGTTCCGGGGGGGGGACGATGTGACCGGCGTAGTGGCCGCCGTTCTGGCGGCGAGAACTGCCAAGGCGCTGGGGATCCGCCATTTCGTCCTTCAGGTGATGCTGAACACGCCCCGCGCCACCTGGGGTGTGCAGGACTTGGCTAAGGCCCGCGCCACGCTGGCTCTTGTACATGGACTGGAAGATTTGGATTTCCGCGTGATTTTGCAGCCGAGGGGCGGGTTGGACTACTTCTCGGTCTCCCCCGAAAAGGCGAAAGCCCAACTTGCCGCGGTGACGGCGCTCATGGACGACATCGAACCACATGATCTGGGTAGCCCCCAGGTGATTCACGTCGTCAGCTACTCCGAAGGATACGCGCTTGCCGACCCGCCTGTGGTTGACGAGAGCATCAAGATCACGCGCCATGCTCTGAATGAATACCGCAGGTTGCGACTAAAGGGTGACATCGACGACATGACAAGGCATCCGGAGGTGACTCTGCGCACGGCGGAATTGCTTTCGGAGGCACGCACAGTCCTTCGCGCAATCGAATCGACAATTCGAGAACCGTACACCGCGGAGGGTCTGTACCAGGCATTTGCCATGGGCTTCCTGACAGCGCCCTACTTGTGGGAGTGCCGGGACGAACTGGCCAAAGCGGTGCAGTGGCAGACCCGGCTTATCCGTGGCTCAGTCAAAGTCGTGGATAAAGGCGGCCTCCCCATCCCCTCAGCCGAACGCATGGCACAGGTGCAGCAACTGTGACTGAGAAGAGAATCATCGTACGCGTTCCGGTAAAGCAAAGGCCGCTGAGTGAGGGCGGCGGAGCCACGCCGGGAGGTGCGGCTCCTTCGGACGCAGCCGACTTGGCCAGGCTGTCCGGCGTTGGGGAGAGGCGCGATGCCGAGCGATCATCACCTGGCGGCAACTCCGCCGTACGTCCGAACGACACGCAACTGATCCCGCCGATGTCGTCTCCGCGCCCTCCGACGCCGCTGCGCGAGTTCAAGTTTGTTTTGTGTTGTGTGGCAAGAAGCTGGCAGCTCCCGAAAGCATGGCAGGCAAGAGCGCAAAGTGTCCCGAATGTCAGAGCGTCATTGAAGTGCCACCGCCTGTTCTCACGCCGACGACACCCAAGCAGCAGGAACTCGGTGTACGCTACCAGAAGCCGACGACGTTCAAGTTTCATTGCGTTCGCTGTGGGCAAGGGTTGGAGGTGGAACGTGCAATGGCGACTACACAAGTGTTTTGCCCGGTCTGCCACAGCAGGATCACTGTTCCCCGACCTGCGGACGAATAGGAAGATGGCCGGAACAACGTAAAGACCGGCACAGTACTCATGGAGGAGCCTTGAGACAGCATCTACAGACCGAAAGTGTGCTGCGGAATGAGCGCCCGCCCGCGAACGACTCATCTTTGACGGCTATCGAGATTTCCGCTGCCGCTCTCATATCCAATGTCGCCCAATTGCGCACACGAATCGCGCCTCAGACAAGGATTTGCGCCGTCGTTAAGGCGAACGGCTATGGGCACGGTGTCACCGAAGTGTTCTCGGTCCTGGCGAATATCGTGGACGCATTTGCCGTCGCAAGACCCGAGGAAGCGCTTCATCTCCGCCAAGCGGGCTGTCGGCACCCCATTCTGGTCTTTTTTCCTATTTCCGCCTGCTTGGACGGTCACGGTTCATCAATCCTGGAAGAACTGATCGCTGCGGATGTGACGCTTACGCTGGTCAGTTGTTCGGAAATAGCGGCAGTAAATTCAGCGGCCCGGCGAGCCGGCAGTGCTGCGCAGGTCCACGTGAAGATTGATTCCGGCATGGGTCGCTCCGGCGTGCATCTTGAAAGCGCTCCGGCTCTGGTTGCTGAACTCCGCAGGGCTTCGCTCATCGAGTTGTCGGGGCTTTACACGCATTTTGCCGTCGCGGAGGAGGCGGACAAGTCATTTACAGTCAGCCAACTGAAACAATTCCTCGACGCCGTGGAATCTGTTGGCACTCATTCAGGTATGACGATCCATGCGGCCAACTCGGCGGCAGCTATTGACCTCGCGGAGACGCATCTGGACATGGTTCGGCTAGGGCTTGCGATCTATGGCTATCAACCTTCCGATACGATGCACACCGTGTTGCCGCTCCGGCCGTCGCTGCGCCTGACGGCACGGCTGATTCAGGTCAAGGATATGCCGGAGGGCAGTCGCAGCGGGTACGGGCTTCGACACACATTCACCCGTCCGAGCCGGATGGGCGTATTGTCCATCGGCTACGCCGATGGGTGCTCTCGATGTCTTTCGGGCCACTCCATGGTCTCCGTTAGGGGCGCCCTGGCTCACGTCTGCGGGGCGATCTCTATGGACCAGATGTGCATTGATCTCACCGATGTACCCGGCGCTAGTGTTGGGGACGAGGTGGAGGTCATCTCTCCTGACCCGTCTGCGCCCCACAGCGTGGAGAACCTTGCGCGGCTGGCCGGCACAATTCCTTATGAAGTGCTCTGTAGACTTGGCAGCCGCATCCGCCGCCAGATCGTGGACGTTCCGGTGACGTCTTGACGGGATCGAAAGATCGTTCGCTGTTCTTGTGAACAGCAAATGTTGTCCGCAGAATGAGGAGTCAAAATGGCAGGTACCGCAGGAATCGCACAGGCAGGCAAGACGGCTGAAGTCAACAGGATGTTGGACATGCTGGCGCACCGGGGAAAATGTTTGCGCGAAGTGTTCGAGGTCGAGGGCGTTACCCTTGGCGCCACGGCTCCTGCAACGCAGGCCACGTCGATCTCGCGTCCGCACAACGTCGTTCGTGACTACGCAGGATACGGGCACTATGCTCAGGCGCACGCTGGCCAGAATGGTTTCGAGCTGCTCCGTGATCCGCTCGGGGTCGCGCCGCTCTACTATGGGCAGACGGTCGATGGCGCACTGTGTTTTGCGTCGGAAGTAAAGGCGTTACTGGGACTCGCCGGGACTATAGCGGAACTGCCGCCAGGATCCTTCTATGATGGCCAGCGGATTGTCCCTCATTTCCGACTGGAGCCCCGGCCGTTACTCAATGAGCCTCCAGAGCAAATTGCCACTGAACTGGGCATTCGTCTAAGCCTAGCCGTGCAGAGCTGTCTCCAGCCAGACCTCTTCGGCGCGTGGCTTTCCGGCGGCCTGGATTCGAGCGCTCTGGTTGCGCTTGCCCGCCCATGGACCAAGGTGCTGCACACCTTCGCCGGTGGCGTGGCCGACGCGCCGGACCTGGAGTACGCCAGAGCGGTCTCTGAGTTCGTTGGCACCGTGCACCACGAGGCGGTTCTTTCGATACAAGACATGCTGCGAGTTCTTCCGGAAGTGATCTATCACTTGGAGTCGTTCGATGCCTTGCTGGTCCGGTCGAGCATCATCAACTTCATGGTAGCGAAGCAGGCGTCCGACTTTGTGCCGGCCGTCCTTTCAGGCGAAGGCGGGGACGAGTTGTTCGCCGGGTACGAGTACCTCAAGAGCTTGGCGCAGGAGCAACTGAGTGCCGAGTTGCTGGACATCATGGGCAGGCTGCACAATACGGCGCTGCAGCGGGTGGACCGTTGCGCATCGGCCCACGGGCTTGTTGCCCACACCTGTTTTCTCGATCCGACGGTGGTTGAACTCGCACTGCGCATTCCGGTTGAACTCAAACTGCGTGGGACCGTCGAAAAATGGATCCTCAGGCAGCCGCTCAAAGGCCTGTTGCCGGAGTCAGTGCTGCAAAGGACCAAATCCAAGTTTTGGCAAGGTGCCGGCGTAGGGGAACTGTTGTCCGACCACGCGGAGAAGATCATTACCAACGATGACTTCCGACGTGAGCGGCAACTCCCGA
>CAYRKB010000041.1:0-4010 GCA_964424705.1 uncultured Victivallales bacterium | reverse complement strand
AGGAACTGCTCTATTATCGCCTTTTCCGTGGGCACTTCGGCGAACTCGATGACCTCAGTTGGATGGGGCGAACAAAGGGAGCCCCGCAATCATAGCCCTATGGAAAACCGCCAATGACGCTGTTTCAACGCGCCGTCCATGACTACCTGGTTCTGTTTGCCATGGTCAACGCCTTCGGCAATCTTCCGATTTTGTGGGAGTTGACACATACGATGGAAAGTAAAGCCAAGGCGCGCTGCTTCCGGGTTGCTGTGGTCACCGCGTGCGCCATCGTAGTCACGTTCGCGTTTCTCGGGAACTGGATGCTCAGGTCGGTGTTCCAGGTGGACGTGAACGCCTTCAAGATTGCCGGCGGTATCCTCGTCTTCGCTGTGGCAGGCCGGGGCGTCCTGCTGGCATCGCGCACTCATCTCCCTGCCCATGAGCAGTATGAAGATGTTGCGATCTTCCCTATGGCGTTTCCCTTTCTTGCCGGCCCTGGAACGATTGTGACCACCATCCTGCTGATGCAGGCTGAAGGTGGGCCACTGACCGCTCTGACAGCGGTGTTGGTGTATGCGACCATTCTTCCTCTGCTGTACCTCACGCCGCTGATCAAGCGCGCTCTCGGCCGCGTAGGTGCGATGGTGTTGACCAGAATCCTTTATGTCTTTATCGCGGCGAAGGCGGTGGCTTTCGTGATCAGCGGAATTAGGGGCAGTGTCGGATCGTCGTAGAGAATGAAAGGAGATGGTATGAGCATTTCAATCCAGCGCCCATCCCAAAAGCAAGTCTTTGACCACGACTTCTGGGCAGTCTTCCTCGGGATCGGCGCCATGTTCTTCTTCTTTCTTACTCTCGTTCTGGCGAAATCACCCACTCATACAAGCGGGCTTGACGTGTTTGCCGGTCGCGGTCTCAGGATCTCCTCGGTCTCTGCCCTTGTCACCGCGCTGGTCGCACTCTTCCGTTTCCGCCATTCTCGCGTTCTCGCCATTCTTGCGCTGCTTGCCTCCGCTCCACTGGTCTGGTTATATGTCCTTGTACCACTGTTCACAACCTGAGGGAGAGCGCACATGAGCATTGACCAGGCGGTTGCACGCGCGATTGCCACGGGGACACCGTGAGTACTCTGTACGGCGACGGCCTGCTGCGCCGTGTCTGGGCTGATCCAAGCAGCCCCGGCTTCATATTGCAGGGTGAACGGAAAGGACTAGCAGATGCAGTGGCTGACTGAAGGTGTGATCATTCTCGCCATGTTGGCGCTGAACGCGGTATTCGCGGCGTACGAGATGGCGCTGGCATCGGTGTCGCTCGCAAGGCTGGAGGCGCTGGCGCAGTTGCACCGCCGTGGCGCCCGTTCGGCCCTTAACATGAAAGGGGGGATGGAGAAAAGTCTGGCCGTGGTGCAGGTGGGCATTACGCTGGCCGGAGCCATTGCTGCTGCAACTGGAGGGGCCGGTGTGGATGAACATCTTGCCCCCGTATTGACGAGGGCTTTCGGGCTTACGGCTTCGGTCGCTGAGGTTGTGGCAGTCGCCCTCTTTGTCATCCCGCTCAGCGCACTGACCATCGTCTTCGCCGAACTCGTGCCGAAGATGTTCGCCCTCAAAAATAAGGAATTTGTGGTGCTGAAACTTTCGCCCACAATGCGGGGCATATCGTACGTCATCTATCCCGCCATCTTTCTGCTCGAAGCGATCGTCAAACGCATCATCCGTCTGGGAGAACGAAAGAAACTCGTACCGGACTCCCAAGCGGACGAGACAGTGGGGCTCATGGAATTGAGAGCCGCCGCGTCCTTGGCGCGGGCGTCTCGTATCATCGGTGCGTTGGAGGAGAAGATCGTCGTCTCCGCCATGCAGCTTTCCGTGCGCTCCGTAAGTGAAGTGATGCTTCCGGCAGAGGATATCACCATGATTCCGGAGAATGCGTCGCTGACCGAGGCCCTGATCGAAGCCCACATGCACATGCACACCCGCTACCCCACATGCGCAGAGAAGGGTAATCCGCAGACCATCACAGGCTATGTGACCTTCAAGGATATCGTCGCCACACTCCGGATCAATCCCTCTGACCCGCGGATGAAAAGCATCATCCGCCCGATCCGGAGAATGGACGTACGCACTGTGCTGTCACACGCGCTGGAACAAATGGTCCGGGACAGTGAACACATCGCGGTAGTGACGGCGGCAAACGGGCCCGTGCTCGGGCTGATCACCATGGAGGACATTGTAGAGGAACTCGTCGGCACTATCGGCGACGAGTACGACCGGCTGCCGGTTCACATTCATCCCCTGGCTTCCGGCTGGATCGCCGGTGGCGGTGCGTCCATGCACGCCGTGCGGAAAGCGGCAGGCATTACTCCTCCGGTCGGGCTGTCAGAGCACGGGACGCTCGCCGCTTGGTGCGAGGCGCATCTCTCCGGGGTGCTTGATAACGATGCGATGATCTGCGCCGACGGCCTCGATGTCCGGATCCGTAAGATCCGTCGCCGCAAGGTAATGGAAGCCGTGATCCGCCGATCCGAGACAAGGCCTGCTCCGATTTCGCCGCCGCTTCGTTGACGAAGATGAATGACTATCTGCTGCTGCTTGCTGGTGTCGTTTGCGCTGGACTCGGCGGGGAGCTCTTTCTCCGCGGGCTTGTGGGCATCGCTACATGGGCGCGTGTTTCCGCCAGTATCATTGGTGCAACTGTTGCCGCCTTTGCGACTTCCAGCCCGGAATTGTTTGTGGGCATCAGCGCTGCCATGGCCGGCAAGCCGCAGATCTCCTTTGGGGACGTCCTGGGCAGCAACGTCGCCAACGTCGGCCTGATCCTTGGCCTCGCCCTCCTGATTTCCGGGATACAGACCTCACGCGACACCGTACGGCGCGATTTCCCGGTGGCGCTGCTGGCCCCCGCCGTCCTTGGCTTTCTGAGCCTCGATGGTCTGCTCTCACGCTTTGACGGTCTGATTCTCTTGGGACTGTTCCTCGCGTGGATGCTTACTGTCGTTGCGGAGGCGCGAAAGCAGCGTGAGCAGAACATTAATCTGCCCGCGGCGAATCAAGGCTGGGGCATGATCGTTCTTTGCGTCATCGGCTTTACACTTCTTGCCGTGGGCGGCCGACTGGTTGTCGGCGGCGCAAGAGGAATTGCAGTCTCTTTCGGCATCAGTGCGTTTGTCATCGGTGCCACCGTGGTCGCAGTGGGCACCAGTGTCCCCGAGCTTGCAGCCACAGTGATTTCCCAATTGCGTGGACACAACGAGGTCGGTCTGGGAACGATTCTGGGGAGCAATATCTTCAATGGTCTCGCAATTGTGGGCATTGTGGCGCTCATCTCGCCGATAGCTGTGGACAGGCACGAAGCGGTGACAGCATTGGCTGCCGGCCTCGCGACTGTCGCACTGACGTGGCCACCCCGGAACGGCTTCATCCGACGCAGACGAGGCCTCTTCCTCATCACTGTGTATGTGGTGTATGTCGTCACGGTTCTGCGGTAACCCTAGCGCAACTCCATTCGTTGCAGGTCGTTCTTTCAATCGGAGTCAGTGTCTACGGTTGCCTTGGCTATCGTATTTTCTCTCTACGCAGGAGCAGGATCTCCACCTTCGAGGCATCGCGCTGCCGCCGGCAGATGCGCAGCGCCCGGTGAAGTTCTGTCAGCAGTTGCCTTTCGTATGTCTCTTTCGGCTCCAGACTTTCCATCAAGTCCACTACGGCTAGTTCCAGCTCCTCCAACGCTGTCCCGGTGGGCACGGCCAGCAAATAGCGTGATGGGGCGATTTCGACCAGCCGTAACCAGTCGAGCTTCCGCAAGCTGACGCTCGCCCCGACCACGATCATCGCCTGGCCTGGAAACGCCTCCACAATTTCGACTGGTGGCGCCTTCCTGGAGCGACCCCGTGTGGCAATGGCCGCTGCTTTGACAATTGCCCGCGCTCGATCGCTATGAATCGCCTCCAGCTGCTGAAGCGTGCTCTCAGGCAAGATGTTGGTGACTGGCCGCCGTTCCTCCTTGAACTTGGGCGGTCGTCCAGGCTG
>CAYRKB010000040.1:0-29642 GCA_964424705.1 uncultured Victivallales bacterium | reverse complement strand
TCGGTCAGGACACCAGGTTTTCATCCTGGTAAGCCGGGTTCGACTCCCGGTGGGCGCGCCAGCCTCCGCCAAGGCTACGGCTGGCTTTGCCGGTCGTGGCCGCGAAGGAGGCTGCGCGCCGAAGCTTTGGCGAAGGAGGGCATCATGACCGGATCGCTCTACTACGTCTATCTGATCCGAAGCATCCCCAGGCCCGACCAGACATACGTCGGGTTCACCGAAAACCTCGAACAACGCCTGAAGGATCACAATCGGGGGGCCTCGGTTCACACAGCCCCCTTTCGTCCGTGGAAGCTCGTCACAGCGCATGCCTTTGCCGATCGGGAAAAGGCACAGGCCTTCGAAGCCTACCTCAAGAGCGGATCAGGTCGGGCTTTTGCGCAGCGGCACCTGTGGTGATCTGCCAGCCTCCGCCAAGGCTACGGCTGGCTTTGCCGGTCGTGGCCGCGAAGGAGGCTGCGCGCCGAAGCTTTGGCGAAGGAGGGCATCATGACCGGATCGCTCTACTACGTCTATCTGATCCGAAGCATCCCCAGGCCCGACCAGACATACGTCGGGTTCACCGAAAACCTAGCCGGTGGTGATCTGCCAGTCCTGTGTCGGCGAACAGCCTATGGCTGCACAGTGTAAGGCAGCGACTTCGCGTTGTTGGTCTCGCTGAGCTCGGAAACGACGCTGTTGGCATCGACTAATGCCCATATCGTACGGGCGTTCATCCGGGTCTGCCGGGCGCTGGGGCTCAGCGCGCACCGCATGGCACGGCGGGTCGAGGCGGACTTGGACGAGGAGGAGGGCGAGCCCTTCTCTTGCCTATCCGAGAGCGTGCTGCGCTTCCTGCATGGCCTGGCTCGCAGTATCCATCACGGGGCGAACAAGCTGAATCCGTTGAGCCCAATCGACTATTTGGTTCCACGGAATAACGTAGTCGTTCGCCATCGTGGACTCTTGCGACGGATTCCCCCTGCATCACGTTGACAATCGGACTACGCTGATAAGAAATCCAAACCCCTCTTTACCATCGCCCTGCCATCGTATACGATCCTACGCGATCGATAGGGACTACTGTTTTGCGGTAGTTGGGTAATCTTTGCGTTAGAAGTTTTTCGCGTTCAGGAGGAAGAAATCGATATGTCGACGCCGCGTTTCATTGCCATTGGTGAGAATATCCACTGCACGCGCATCTACAAGGTGGGCGGGGCGTTTGTAAAGAAGACGGATGCCGGCGCCGACGCGATCGTCTACTCCGCCGCCGGAGCGACGCGCCATCTTCCCATTCCCGAGCGCTTCACAAAGAACGCGGATTGGGAGGCGGGCAAGGTGAAGCATTGTGCCGTCGCGATCTGGCAGGGCATGCACGGCGCGGACGCCGACCGCTTGACGGCAGTCGAGTATCTGCAGGCTCTCGCGCGCAAGCAGGAAAGCGCCGGCGCAGCGTTCCTTGACGTGAACGTGGATGAGTATACGACCGAAGTGCCCGAGAAGCTGGCGGCCATCCGCTGGCTGTGCGAGAAGGTCCAGCGCGCCTCGAAGATCCCGCTCAGCATCGATTCCTCCAACCCGGACCTCCTGCGAGCCGGCCTCGACGCGTGCGACAAAGCGCTCGGGCGCGCGATGATCAACTCCGTTTCCCTTGAGCGCCCCGACGCCATCCGCCTCGCCGCGGAATACAATGCGGCGGTGGTAGCCTCCGCCTCCGGCGAGAAGGGCCTGCCCAATTCCCTCGAAGAGCGGCTGGCCAATGTCGCGCGCCTCATGCCGCTGCTGCGCGCCGCCGGCATCCCGGACGACGCGATCTACATTGACCCGCTCGTCTTCCCTGTGGCGACGGATTCGGCCAACGGCCTCTCGTTCCTCCATTCGGTCACAGCCCTGCGCACGACGTACGGGAAAGATATTCACATCTCCGGCGGGCTCAGCAATATCTCGTTCGGCCTGCCGAACCGCAAGCTGATCAATCAGGTTTTCACGTGGCTGGCAGTCGAGGCCGGGGCGGATAGCGGCATTGTGGACCCGCTGCAGATCAACGCCCGCGTGCTGGCGGAGCTGGATACAAAATCGGAGCCCTTCCGGCTGGCGAAGGACCTGCTCACGGGGGAGGACGCGTTCGGCGGGGAGTTCATCATGGCGCATCGCGAAGGCAGGCTCGGCAAGGAATAGCAATTCACGATAAACAGGGAATGCGCGACACATAAAGGAGACGACATGGCCAAGAAGATTAAGCTGGATCCGATGACGATGAAGGATTGGCAGATCGCCGAGGCGGCGGAGCCGGGCATGAAGCCGCTCGCAAAGCTGGCCAAGGAACTGGGGCTCGAGCCCGAAGAACTGATCCCCATGGGCCGCAACCTGGCCAAGATCGAGAGCGCGGCGGTCCTGCGCCGCATCGGCAACCAGCCGCAAGGCAAATACATTGATGTCACGGCGATCACGCCCACCCCCCTGGGCGAGGGCAAGACCACGACCACCATCGGCCTGATCGAAGGCCTCGGACGGCTCGGGCGACGCGTAAGCGGCGCCATTCGCCAGCCCAGCGGCGGCCCCACCTTCAACATCAAGGGCGGCGCCGCGGGCGGCGGCCTCGCGCAATGCATCCCGCTTACACCGTTCTCCATCCGCTTCACCGGCGACTTCGACTCGGTGACGAACGCGCACAACCTGGCCATGGTCGCGCTCACGGCGCGCATGCAGCATGAGCAGAACTACGACGACGCGAAGCTGGCCGCGCTCGGGCTCAAGCGCCTGGACGTCGACCCGCAGCGCGTGGCCATGCGCTGGTGCATGGACTTCTGCGCGCAGGCGCTCCGCCGCATCACAATCGGCCTCGGCGGGAAGATGGACGGCGTGGAAATGGAGTCCGGGTTCCAGATCACCGCCTCCAGCGAAGTGATGGCGATCCTCGCCATGTCCCGCGACCTGGCGGACCTGCGCAAGCGGCTCGGACGCATCGTGGTCGCCTACAGCCGCGCGGGCAAGGAGGTCACAACCGCGGACCTCGGCGTGGACGGCGCGATGACCGCGTGGCTCGTGGACGCCATCAACCCGAGCCTCATCCAGACCGTGGAAGGCCAGCCCGTGCTCGTGCACGCCGGCCCCTTCGCGAACATCGCCATCGGCCAGAGCTCGATCATCGCCGACGCCATCGGCACGCGGCTCAGCGAATACCACGTGACCGAAAGCGGATTCGCGGCCGACATCGGCTACGAGAAGTTCTGGAACCTGAAATGCCGCTTCGCGGGCCTGAAGCCGAGCGCGGTCGTTCTCGTCTGCACCGTGCGCGCCCTGAAGATGCACGGCGGCGGCCCGGCCGTGAAGCCCGGCGTGAAGCTGGATGACGCCTACCTGAAGCCGCACGCGGCCCTGGTCGAGAAGGGATGCGACAACCTGCTGGCGCATATCGACGTCGTGCGCAAGAGCGGCGTCCGCCCGGTGGTGTGCATCAACAGCTTCTACACGGACAGCAAGGAAGAGGTCGCCATCATCCGGCGCATCGCGGAGAAGGCAGGCGCGTACGTGGCGGTCTCCGACCACTGGCTGCGCGGCGGCGAAGGCGCACAGGAACTCGCGGAAACGGTGGAAGTCGCCGCGAAAGAGCCGAACAACTTCAAGTTCCTCTACGAGCTTGACCTGCCGCTGGGCCAGCGCATCGAACGCATCGCGCGCGAAGTATATGGCGCCGACGGCGTGACCTACACCGACACGGCGCGCGAGCGTTTGCTGCAGCTGGAAGCAGATCCAGAAATCGCGAAGCTTGGCACCTGCATGGTCAAGACACACCTCAGCCTTTCGCACGACCCGAACCTCAAGGGGCGGCCGCGCGGGTGGACGCTGCCGGTGCGCGACATCCTGGTGTTCAAGGGCGCCGGGTTCGTCGTCCCCGTGGCCGGCGAAATCAAGCTCATGCCCGGGACGGCCTCGCGCCCGGCCTTCATGAACATGGATGTGGACACGGAAGCCGGCACGGTCACAGGGCTGTTCTAAAGGAAGACACCATGCCTGCACAAATCATTGATGGAAAGCAGATTGCCTGTGAGATTCGCGAGGAGCTTAAGGCCGAAGTCGCGCGCCTCACGGCGCTTGGCGTCCGGCCCGGCCTGGGCGTGATCCTCATCGGCGAGGATCCTGCCTCGAAGTCCTACGTCACCGCCAAGGAGCGCGCCTGCGCGGAGATCGGCCTGTTCTCGGATGACAACCATCTCCCTGCCACAACGACCCAGGCCGAGCTGATCGCGCTCGTGCGCAGGATGAACGCCGATCCGAAGGTGCATGGCATCCTCGTGCAGCTGCCGCTGCCCAAGCACCTGAACGAGTCGGAGGTGCTGCTTGCCATTGACCCGGAAAAGGATGTGGACGGCTTCCATCCCTCCAACGTCGGGCGCATGGTGGTGGGCGAAAAAGCGTTTCTGCCCTGCACCCCCCACGGGGTTGTGCAGCTGCTGGCGCGCAGCGGCGTGCAGATCGACGGCGCGCACGTTGTGATCGTCGGCCGCAGCAACATCGTCGGCAAGCCGCTGGCGAACATGCTGATGCAGAAGGGCAAGAACGCCAACGCAACCGTCACCATCTGCCACACGCGGACAAAGGACATCGGCTACTTCACCCGGCAGGCGGACATTGTCGTGGCGGCCGCAGGCCGGCCCAACACGATCACGGCGGACATGATCCGGGAAGGCGCAGCCGTTATCGACGTGGGCGTCAACCGCATCGAGGATGCGTCCAAGAAGCAGGGCTTCCGGCTCGTGGGCGACGTCGATTACGAGAACGTCCGGCAGAAGGCCTCGTTCATCACGCCGGTGCCGGGCGGCGTGGGACCGATGACGATCACCATGCTGCTGTTCAACACCGTGGAGTCGGCGCGGCGACGATGCTAGGCTGGGCCCAGCCCTACGATGAGAACACGCCTGCTGAGTCTGGCGGTTGCCTTGTGGAGCGGCTGCCTTGTGCTCGCGGGAGCCGCGCCGCTCACCTCGGCCGCGCCGGCCAAAGTCGCCGATCCGCTTGAAGCGGCCAAAGGGGGCTACAAGCGCGAGAAGCTGGCGATCGCGACCAACCTCCAGGCCAGCGCGCGGGCGGCGGCCACCGCCTATTCCAACGACCTGCAGACGATCCTGCGCCAGATGGAGAAGGCGGGTGACGACTTCGGGATTCGCCCCGCCAAGGCGGAGGTTCTGCGCTTCACAAAGACCCAGACCGTGCCCAAGGCCGCGGACGTCGGCACGCCCGAGTTGATCGCGAAAGCGCAGGCGCGCTATCACGGAGCCGTGGACAGGGCCGCGAGCGAGGCCGCAGCCAAGGACGAAGCCCTTGCCGCCAAGTACATCAAGCACTACACGACCTTGCAGACGAAGCTCGAGGCCGCCGCCAAGCCGGATGAAGCTGCAAAGGTGGCCGATGAACTCGAACGGCTCGCCAGCGGCCACACCAAAGCGGCGGCCGAGGTTACCACGGCCATGACGACCGGACGCGCCTCCCTGCCGAAGGAATACCTCAGTCAGCTGAGGCTGCTTTACGATTTTGAGGGCGGCACCGCGCGCCAGGTCGTGGACCTGAGCGGACAGCGGCAGAACGGCGAGCTGACCGGCGCCACCAAGGGCAAAGACCCCAAGGAAGGCGCGACGTGCACCTTCACCGGCACCTCCGACATCCTGGAAACGAAGGAGATCAAGCTCGGCGCCGCATGGACCCTGTCAGTAAAGGCGCTCTTTCCGCTGGAGGCCAAGAAGGAAGCCAGGGTGCTGATTTCCAGCGCGCACGCGAAGCACCACATGGCCGTGGACGCGCGGGGCATACTCGGCCTCCAGTCCGGGGAGTTCTCCGGGTGCGGGTACAACGTCAACTCCCTCTCCGGCTGGCATGTTCTCACGATCGCCTCCTCCTCGTGGAACGGCACGTTCTTCTTTGTGGACGGGAAACTGGCGGGCGGCGCAAAGACGGGCGGGACGTGGTCGCCGCCCGTGAATGCGATTGGGAACAGTGCGGCGGGCGGCTGCCCGTGGTCCGGGACCATTGCCTCGGCCATGATGTGGACGCGCTGCCTGTCCGCCCAGGAAATCGCCGGCCTGTGCAACCTTCCCGCCGGTAAATGATATGCCTCACGTGGACAGCGCTCTTCTCCCGGCTGATGCGGCCCGTCGCGTCGATGCAGACGCGCTGGACCGGTGCGTGCGGGACTGTGTTGAAGGCAACATCAACCGCTTCGAAGAGATCGTAAAGATCTGCGAGCCGAAGATCCGCGCCGTGCTGGCGGCCATGATCCCCGACCCTGACAGGGTCCCCGACCTGACCCAGGAAACGTTCGTCATCGCCTACCGCAAGCTGTCCGCCTACCACCCCGGCACAAACTTCATGGCCTGGATCCGGACCATCGCCCGGAATGTGGCACAGAATGAGCGCCGCCGCTGGTACCACCGGCAGGAATCGCAGGATCATTGCCAGGCCGAGGCGGAGCGCTGCATCGCTGAAAACATCGACCAGTTTGTGGACAGCCTGCCTGAAGAGACGCTGGAAGCGCTGCGCAATTGCGTAGGGCGGCTCGGAGGTAAAACGCGAACCATGGTGGAGCGCTTCTACTTCGAAGGGTGCCCGGTCAAGGCCCTGTCCGATGCGCTCAAGGTCTCGGCGACGGCCGCCAAAGTCGCCCTGCACCGCGGACGGCAGGCGCTCGGAAAATGCCTGCATGGAAAAGGGGTAGCGTGACTCCCGACCCGGAAGAACTCAGCCGGCTTATCGACGACTACGCAGACGGGCAGCTCGATGCCGCCCAGCTCCGCAAACTGGTTGACCTGCTGGGCTCGTCAGCGGAAGCCCGTGATCGCGTGGCGCCCGCCGCCGTAGTCGAACGCCTTCTGCAGGCTTTGCGCCGCGGCCCGGTTTCCCCGCAGCAGATCATGCGCGCCGTGGCGGCTCAAGCATCCGGGGCCTTGGCAGCGGATGGCCCGGGCGAGCCGGGCACGCAGCGCAGGGCTGCGGCGAAGAAAGAAGAGAAAGCCGCCCGGACCGGGCCGCGCAGGCAGCTGAAGCCCGTTCCCTCCGGGCCATCCGCCGAACGCAGCCCGTGGAGGGCCCTCGCCGCGCTCGCGATAGTTGGACTCCTCGCGGGCGTCTCGCTGTGGCGCAAACCGTCCGCCATGCCTCCTGCCGACGTTGCGCCGGCGCCGGCCCAGCCCGCGAGCACGGGCCCCGGTCCAGAGCGGCCGGCGCAGGAGGACGCGGTGGCACAGCCCCCGGCAACGCCAAACATTCCGCCCGCCGTGTACAGGGCTTTTCCGCTTGAGCCGCCTCCGCCACCGCAGGACGAGGATTTGTCGCCGCCCAAAGGGGACGGTTCCGACGAGCCCGGCTTCGTGGCGCCGCCCGCCGCCTGGATTGAAGAGGCCGCGCGGCGCGGCCAGGACAAAGCGGCCGCGCGCGCGCCCGACGGCGCCACTCAGCCGCCCGCCGCGGCGCAGCCGCCTTTGCTCTGGGTCAAGATCCGGCCCGGCCCGCAGGGGCGCCCGGACGCGACCCCCGACGATCTGCCATACCTGCTGCAAGCCATCCGGCAGACGCTCTCCGTCCACGCCGGCATGGCGGAGCGCGCAATCGATGCGATCAACCCCGACCCGGGCGCCAACCCCATCCTGTACCTGACCGGGTATTACCATTTTGAATTCAGCCGCGACCAGCGCATCGCGCTGCGAAAGTTCATGCTGTCCGGCGGCATGCTAATCTTCGACGCGGGCCTCGGATCCAAACCCTTCTACGACTCCGCGCGGCGGGAGCTGCGGCTCATCTTCCCCGATGTCACCATCGAGCGCCTGAGCGCGGACCACCCGATCTACCACGCCTACTACGATCTGGACCGCGTATCCTACGGGCCCGGCGTGCGGCGGACAGGCTACGCCGAAACTGCGCCGTGGTTTGACGGGATCACGATCTCGTGCCGAGCCGCTGCGGTGATTTCGCGCTGGGGCCTGGGCGCCGGCTGGCAGGGCAAGGCGACGGAAGCGTTCAGCGCCTACGGGCCGGACGATGCACGCCGGCTCGGAATCAACCTTTTCTCCTATGCCACGGCAACCCGCGCGTGGGCCAAGCGGGCCGCGTCCAACGCTACATTCACGCAGGCGGAGCTCTCGCGCTCCGGCAAGATGTGCGTGGCGCAGGTCATGTACAGCGGAGAATGGCAGACGCGGTATGCCGCGCTTCCCATGCTCCTGCACTCCTTCAACCAGCGCACCGACGTGCCGGTGAACCTCATCGTCAAGCCCATGCGGCTCACCGACCCGGAGATCTTCAATGCCCCGCTGCTCTACATGACCGGCCACCTGGGCGCAACGCTGGCGCCGGAGGAGATCGACAAGCTCGCCCAGTACCTGCGCAACGGCGGGTTCCTGTTCGCCGAAGCCTGCTGCGGGCGGAGCAGCTTCGACCGTTCTTTCCGCGCGCTGATGAGCCGCGTCCTGCCCGGGCAGCCGCTGACGCCGGTTCCCCCGGACGCCCCCCTCCTCCTCACGCCGAACAGGATCGAATCCGTAAGCGCAACACCCTCGCTGGGCGCCAAGCATAAATCCATGCTGATACGCCCGCGCCTGGAAGGCATTAAGCTCGGCACCGGCTATGTTGTCGTCTACAGCCCGTACGGCCTGGCGGGCGGGTGGGAGATGTCCCAGATGCCGTACGCCGACGGATATGAAGATGCCGACGCGATAAAACTCGGACAAAATATCCTTAACTATGCAATCACGCAGTAGGATCCTAAGTCGTCTATTATTAACGTATTAACAAGCCGCATACGGATCCGCAAAAGATTTCAGGCTCTTCGTCAGGTAGATTCATGTAACCGCGCAGGGCTGAGCAACATTAGGTGAATGAAATATGCATTGAAGCTGGATGAAGTCTTAAGTATAAGTCGAAAGCAGGTTGGTGAGGTAATTCGTAGAAAGGGAAGCGTCATGGATAAGAAGTTCTTGATTCCTGTATTGGCTGCCACGCTGTGCGCCGGGACGAGCGTTCTGGCTGGCGACGGGTCGGATGAGGCTGGATTCGTGGCTCCTCCCCGGGAAAAGAAGCTTCCGCCCGCGCCCCCGCGCTCGGTTTCCTCGGCGGAGACCTTCATTCCCGGCGGGTGCACGACGCCCATGTCGCGGACTGAAGCCAAGAAGCCGCCGCAACCGCCGGCTCTGGTGACGAAGCTCACCTGAGGCTGGTAGCGCTGCCCTTGTGGCAGCCAGCGGCCGATCTTCAGTTTTCGGGCAGGCACCGGGCTTGTCCGAAAACTGAAATCATCGGGTAGTTGTGGGTGCGAAACGCGCGTTTACATTACGTATCGCGCGATTTTTGTTTATAGCCTGCGAGGTGATCGTGACGAGACGATTTCTTCAGCTCCTTCTGCCTTGCCTTGTGGCCCTCCTTCCGCTTTCTTCCCACGCAGAAACCGCCGCGGACATCTACGGCGAGGACATCTACTGGAATGCCACGCCGAACGACGTCAACAACCTCCTGAGGAACCTGAAGGACCGGTCGGACATCAACTACAGCATGACTGTAAAATCTCTCGACCAGGTTTCGCCCGACCCCGAAAAGAACCCGGTCCTCTTCCGCTCAGGGCACTACAACTTCAACTACTCGCCGGTGGAGCGGCAGAAGCTGCGCGAGTTCATGCTGGGCGGCGGAATGGTGATCTACGATACCGGGCTGGGCTCGGCACCTTTCTACCGCTCGGTGATGAGAGAGATGAAGCTGATCTTCCCCGAGCAGCCGGTGCAAAGGCTGACCTCCGACCACCCGATCTTTCATTCCTACAACGATGTGGACCGCGTCCAATACGCTAGCGGCGTGGCCCAAGCCGGCTTCAAAGGCAACGAGCCGTGGTTTGATGCGGTGGAAATCAACTGCCGCGTGGTGGCGCTGATCTCGCGGTGGGGCATGGCTGTCGGGTGGCAGGATACGGTCAAGCCTGACGACCAGGCCCTGATGCCGCAATCGGCCGTCAAGATCGGCGAGAACATCTTCGCCTACGCCAGCGCCATGCGCGCCTGGGCCAAGAACGCGTCCTCCGCCATGAAGTTCGTGGACCAGGACAAGTCGGCGTCGGGCAAGGTGGCCATCGTCCAGCTGGTTTACGACGGCGTCTGGAAGACGCGGCATGCCGGGCTTTCGGTCCTGCTGCAAACCTTCAACGCCCGCACGGATGTGCCGGTGAAGTTCGAAATCAAGGAGATGCGCCTGTCCAACCACGAGATCTTCAACTCCCCCCTCCTCTACATCACCGGGCACGAGGATTTCGAGCTGCCCAAGGAGGAAATTCTCCTCCTGCGGAAGTATCTCGAGAACGGGGGCTTTGTGTGCGCCGAGGCCTGCTGCGGGCGAAAAGGCTTTGACGCCTCGTTCCGCCGGCTCATCGCACAAGCGATGCCCACGCGCCCGCTCAAGCTCATTCCCAAGGAATCCACGCTGTTCAACCTCCCCCACGAGATCAAAACCCTCGGGGTCACCCCGACGCTGGCCAAGGATCTGGGCATGTCCGCCATCCCGCCGCGGCTGGAGGGCGTTGATATGGACGGCAACCTTGTGGTAGTGTTCAGCCCGTTCGGCATGGCGGGCGGGTGGGAAATGTCGCAGAGCCCCTATGCCAGAGGCTACAACGATGTCGGGGCCATCAAGCTGGGGCAGAACATCTTGATGCTGGCCGTGACTCAGTAAGCGGATCGCCGGGCCAAGGCTGTCAACCTGGAAGAATCCACATGAGGACAGAGATACTCCTATCGCGCCTCGCCACGCTATTGGCCGGGGCGGTCCTGGCCGCGCCGGGAAAGGCCGATACGGCCAACGGCAATGATTTTGCGCTGTACTACTCCGAGGCGAAGACTCCAAAAGCGCGGGCGGAGGTCATGGCCGAACACAAGGATCGGCCCCACTTCTTCCGCTACCTGCAGGTCATGGAGATGGAGCGGAACGAAGACGGCTCGGCCGTATCCATCACGGCCTTCGAGCCGGCCTCGCTGATGGACGTGCGCTTCAAGGTCGTCAAGCGCGAGTCGCTGAACAAGCTGGAGGATGAACCCGTGACCAAGCCGGGCGATGCGCTGGCGCTCACGGGCAGAGTCCGATCGGTGGTCACCAACACCGTCATCCTCGGCCCGGTCATCATCCGGCACAAGGACCGCATCGACCCGAAGCGCGGCAAGGAGCTCCTCTGCGAAGTCGATCCCACCGCCACATTCTATTCGTACACGGGCGGCAAGCGGCCCGTCAGCCTGACGGCCCAGGACCGGGACCTGCTGCAGTTCAAGGACCAGATCATCGCGCAGGGCGGAAAGAACGCCTGGGGCGAATTCCTTGAGCGGGAGCTGGCGAAGCGAAAGAAGGACCGGGCCGCGGTGAAGAAAGAACGGGAGGCGGCGAGGAAGGAAGCGCCCGCGGAAAAGACGGCGCCAGCCGAAGAGGCGGAAGCGGCGAAAGGCGAGCAATGATTTGCGGGGAGCGTTGCCGCCGGCAGGCCCTGTTCCCTCTCCTGTGCTGCGTGCTTTTTCCGGGACTGCTGGCGCAGGGCGCGGCCGCGGCGGAGCCGGCCGAGCGGGCGCTCTGGCAGCTTTGGCGCCAGCATTCGACCAACGCGCCGAATCACGAAGCGTTTCTTTCGGACTGCCAGGCCTTTACAAACCAGTACGCCTCCGATCCCCTGGCCGTGGTCGGCCAGTCCATGGCAGCGTGGAATCTGCTTGCCTTGGCCCGCCAGCCAGACGCCGTGGCCCTCCTGACCCGTCACATTGACAGAACCGGCACACCCCTTGTGGATGGGGCGGCGGCGCTCGCTAAATCGTGGATGACGCGGATCGACAGGGAACAGCTCAAGACGGCCCTGCAATTCTATTATCGCAGGGAAGTGCGGTACCCGCGCTCGCTCGATGAACTCTTTGCCTACCCGAAGCTTCCCAAAGACCCGGCGCTTCCCCGCCAGGATCGCTGGAAAACGGACTGGCGATACGCCCTGGTTGGATTCAAGACCATGCCGGGAATGCTTGACCAGAAATACGAGATTTTTTGCTCGAAGCTCGGAAACAGCGGATCCGACCTGGCGCTTGCGCTGGCCGTCCCCTACGGCCGCCTGATCAATGCCAAACCCGTCCGCATGCTTTCCAGCACGCCGGGCAGCGAGACCGCGGAGTGGCTCATCGCGCCCCCATCCGCATCGACCAGCGCAGCTGATGCCAAGACGGCGGCGCTTGGCGCCGGCTCCACGGCGCAGGGGCTGTCGGTCGCCTATATTGGCAAGCTCATTCTCGTTGCATATGACAAGGACCACTGGAAGCTTTTTGTCCGGCCGGCAAAGTAGTCTGCCTTCAGGCGCCGGGCGGATCCGGCGCCGGGCGGATCGGCACCCGGTCCGTTGACGTGACGTCGAAGATGGCCAAGGAAAAGAAAGCCCAGATCGAAAAGCAGGCGCCGGTCAAGGAAGGCATTGTCGCGTTCCTGAACGCCGAAGAAATGCACAAGATCGGCCGGCAGGTGCTCCTGTCACGCTACGTGGTCGAAGGGAACCTGGCCGGCGCGCACCGCACCCAGATGCGCGGAACCAGCTCCGAGTTCGCCGACCACAAGGCCTACGGGCAGGGAGACGACCCCAAGCACATCGACTGGCGCGTGTTAGGGCGCACCGACCGGTACTACGTGAAGCGGTTCGAGGACGAGACCAACCTGCGCGTCTACCTCCTCCTCGACCGGAGCCACTCCATGGGCTACGGCAGCGGCCCGCTCACCAAGTACCGCTACGCCAGCCACCTGGCCGCCGCGCTGGGCTACGTGGTGGTAAAGTCCAAAGACTCGATCGGGCTGTTTCTGCACTCCGACAAGATCGATTCCTCCATGGAGGCCCGCAACTCCATGAACCACCTTAACAGCCTGCTCAAGTGCGTCCAGTCCTTCGAGCCCGCATCGACCACCGCGATTGCCGAATCGCTGCACCAGATTGCCGCCTCCATCCGCCACCGCGCCCTGGTCATCGTGCTCTCCGACCTGTTCGACGACGAGGAGGCCGTTGCCCTCGCGCTCGCGCACTTCCGCAAACGCAACCACGACGTGGTGGTGCTCCACGTGCTCGACCCCATGGAGATCGACCTTTCCTTCAAAAAACGGTGCCTGTTCGAGGACATGGAAACCAACGAGAGGATTGTTGTGAACCCCCAGGGGCTGCGCAAGTCGTACGCGGAAGTGTTTGGCGCGTTTCTCGACCGCTACCGCAAGGCCTGCGCGGGCCTGCGCATTGACTACCGCATCGCCAGGACGGACCAGCCCGTGGACCAGTTCGTCCGCGCGTACCTCGAGGAGCGCCGGCGGCTTTCCCGATGAGAGATGTGAAAAGGTAGACCGACACGATGTTCGAACTTCTTAACCCCCTCTACTTCTACATCGGCGGCGCGCTGGGCGTGGTGATCCCGCTCGTGCTCCACCTGATCCAGCGCAGCCGGACCGTGCGCTTCCCGTTCAGCACGCTGCGCTTTCTCAAGCTCGCCCAGAAGAAGTCCTCGAGCCGCCTCAAGATCGAGCACGTCCTGCTGTGGATCATCCGCACGCTGCTGCTCGTGCTCCTGTCGCTTGCCTTTGCCATCCTGATGATGCGAAGCAAGGCGCTGGGAAACTGGTTCGGCCAGGCCGCCCGCGACGTGGCCATCGTGATCGACGGATCGTACAGCATGGACTACAATCTGGGGCGCAAAACCGTCTGGCAGGAAGCCATCGAGAACGCCGTGTCCGTCGTGGAGGGCCTCACGGAGCGGGACCGCTTCTGCATCTTCGTGGCGGGCGATCACGTCACGCCCCTGATCGAACAGCTTTCGGGCAACAAGGAGGAGGCCGTCGGCCGGCTGAAGGCGCTGAAGTTCAGCCAGGGCTCCTCGCAGCTCGCGCCCGCCATCATGGATGCCAACGCGATCCTGGCCGACGTGAAGGAAAAGCGCCAGCGCGAGATCTTCGTCATCACCGACACGCAAGCCCTGCCCTGGCGCGGCTTCGGCTCCGCGAAAACGCCCCGCAAGGAAGGCGCCGCGCCGGCCGTGACGAACCGCGAAGCCGCGCCGAACAAGGCGGACGGGGCCGCGGCGGCGAAGGAGCCGGACGAAAATAAGGCCGTGTCGCTGGACGCGTGGGACCCCACGAAGATCGACCCGGCGACGGTCTGCTTTGTGTCGCTGCTCGGCGCCAACGCCCCCGAAAACGCCACCGCCATCGACGTGACGCTCGAGCCCCCGATCCTCATGAAGGACGTGGCCTCCAGGGCGACCGTGAAGCTTCTGCTGTCCGGCGCAACCCGGGAAACCGTGGTGACGCTGTACGTGGACGACAAGGAGGTCGCCAGCCAGTCGGTCCCGCTCGAGACCAACCGCGTGGGGGAGGCAAGTTTCATCGTGCCGCCGCTGTCCGTGGGCCGGCACTCGGCCCGGTTCAAGATGCCGGACGACAACCTTATGCTCGACAACCAGTTCTTCTTCCTGATCAAGGCCGAGGATCAGTTCCCCACCCTGTGCGTGGGCACGCGCGAAGACACTCTGTTTCTGCGCGCGGCGCTCTCGGCCGGCATGGGCGTGAAGGGCGCGGCCGAGACGGATTGGGTCGAGCCGGGCGGCCTGTCGCAGAAGAACCTGCAGGCGTATTCCTGCATCTTCCTGTGCAATGCCGTGCCCCTCGGGGCCGACGACATCACCGTGCTGGAGAAGTTTGTCGACGCAGGAGGCCTGATGATCCTGTTTCCGGGCGACAGGGCCGCGGCGACAGACTACCAGTCGTTCATCGGCAGCCTGCCGGGCGTGCCCGTCAGCGTGGACTCGGTCCCGCTCCCCGAGCGCAGGCAGCTGCTCAACTGGGATGCGCCCAACCACGCCATCCTTGCGCCGCTGAAGATCGGGGAAACGGCGCTGACCGTGGCCGCGCGGAAGCGGCTCACCTGGAAGGGGCTCGAAAAGGGCGCCGAGCGGCTTATCTCCATCGGCGGGGAACACCCGTTCCTGATGGGCCGCCCGCACGGCCGGGGCTATGTGCTGCTCTTCGCCGTCGCGGCGGATCGCACGTGGAGCGACTTCCCTCTCTCGCCGTTCTATCTCCCGATCGTCCGCCAGATCGTGCTGTTCGGGGCGGGCGTGGGCTCGCACTCGCACCATGTGTGGTGCACGCCGAGCCTCCCGCTGGAGCCCT
This sequence comes from uncultured Victivallales bacterium, assembly GCA_964424705.1. GTDB lineage: Bacteria > Verrucomicrobiota > Kiritimatiellia > UBA8416 > CAYRKB01 > CAYRKB01. Next base: position 14,480 of record CAYRKB010000040.1, on the reverse strand, counting down.
ACCTGCCCGAGGCGACACGCGAGTCGGTCTTCACCAATCCGGGCGGGGAGAACGTCCCCCTCCGCAGCACCCTCGAGGAAGGCCAGACCGTCCTGCGCCTGGACGAGCTTACCACGGCGGGCGTGTACCGCATGGCGGCAGGCGCAGCGGGCGCCGCCGCGCCCGCGCTGGCGGTGAATATGCGCCGCGAGGAGTCGGACCTTTCCCCCGTGAATCCCGCGGACATCGAGGGGATGGTGGGCCTGAAACACGTCTACGTCTCGCGCGACAAGGAAGAGCTGCTGACCCAGATCCACGACAGCCGGATCGGCCGGACGTTTGCCGAAGAAATCCTCTGGCTGGTGCTGATCCTGGCGGCCATCGAGTTCTTCTATGCCAATCGCCTGCTCAAGAGCTCGCCCAAGCTCTCCGAGACGCTTGACATCGAGGCGTCCGGGAGGATGCACAAGGACCACAAGGCATGATCATCTTCGAACACACCACCGCAACGATCTTCATCTGGCTCGGGGTGGCCTTGGCGCTGGCCTGCGGCGCGTTCAGCGTCTGGCGCTTTGCGCCCCGGACGCTCCCCTCCTACATCGTCAGCCTCTGCTATATCGCGTTCCTGCTTCTCCTCTCCTGGTGCCTGCTCCTGCCAGGGCGCAAGAGCGTGCGCACAGAAACGCTGAAGCCCCGGTTTGTCGTGGCGCTGGACACGTCGAAGAGCATGCTTCTCAGCCCCTCCAAGGCCGCGTCCAACCGCTGGTCCGTGGCCCAGCAGGCGCTGGCGCTGCCCTGGGTCAAGAGCGTGGCGGCCGAGTGCGAAATCGACGTCTACACCTTCAGCTCCGAGGTCGGCAAGAAGGTCACGATGGCAGACCTGCCGGGGGTGGAGCCCACCGGGGAGTCCACGTTGCTGCGCGAGGCCCTGCAGAAGATCACAGGCCGCTATGCCGGGGTGAACGTGGTCGGCGGCCTGCTTCTTTCCGACGCCGTCGACACCCGCGAGGAATTCGAGGACTGGGCCTCGGAGAAGCGCCCGTTCCCGTGGTACACGCTGCGCCTCGAGCCGGAGGCGATCTGGGAAACGGAGCCCGACGTGCGGGTGGACTCGGTCAACACGCCCCGGCGCATCACCGTGAACTGGCAGAGCGAGCTCAAGGCCATGATCTCCGGCCAGGGAACGAAGGGCCAGGCGGTCAACGTGCAGCTGTTCAAGGACAATGTCCTCCAGCAGGAGATCCCGACGCAGATTCCCCTGGACGGGGGCGCCCGGCAGGTCTCCTTCGACCTGTCGCACCCGGAGGTCGGGATCTTCACCTACCGGGTCTACGTCCCGCCGATGCGCGGCGAGTCGAACACGAACGACAACGAATACACGGTCCCGGTCGAGGTGCTTGACGCCAAGCGGCGCCTGATTTACGCGGAAGGCCCGCCGCGCTGGGAATCGAAGTACCTCAAGCGCGCGCTGCAGGCCGACAAGCAGATCACGCCGCTGATCTTCGTGCAGGGGCCGGACGGCAAACCCATCAGCTTCGGCCCGGTGGGCAGCATGACCACCGACATGACGGCCCAGCAGCTGGCCTACTTCAAGATCGTGATCCTCGGCAACCTTGACGCCTCCGAGATCGGGGAGCGGCGCGCCAATGACCTGGTCAAATACGTCGAGGACGGGGGCAGCCTGATCCTCCTTGGCGGCCCCAAGGCCTGGGGCGCAAAAGGCTTCGCGGCCTCGCCCCTTGCGAAGATCCTCCCCGTGACGGGGTTCAAGTCCAAGATCGAATCGGGGGAGTTTCCCGTCGCCCTGACGGACGCCGGCCAGAGCCATCCGGCGTTTCTCGGCGACATGGAGCTCTGGAAAGTGATCCCGCCGGTGCTGTCCGTGTTTCCCGAGGCGAAGCCGTCCCATGCGGGCGTCGTGCTGGTCGTCGCCAAGACGCCCCAGGGCCCGCAGCCCATCATCGTCACCCAGCGCTACGGCTCCGGCAAGGTGGTGGCGATCTTCACCGACTCGCTCTGGAAATGGCAGCTGCATCCCGACGCCGTCGCGAACCGGCCCTACCAGCGCTTCTGGACGCAGATGATCGCCTGGCTGCTGCCCGCCGAGGAGGATCTGGACAAGGAGAAGATCGACATCTTTGTCGACCGGGACTCGCTCTCCCTTGGCGAAGAAGTCAGGATCAGCGCGCGCCTCGGCGGAAAGAGCGAGGGCAAGGACGCCGCCGTGAAATGCGAGCTCACGATGCCGGACAAGACCAAGGCGCCGTTCGCAATGCGCCCGGATACCGTGACCACATCGGGAGGGAAGTCCTATCCCGGGTTTATCACGACCTACCGGGCCGCCACCGGCGGCCTGCATACCGCGGTGGCCACGGCCACGATCGCGGGCAAGAGCGCCGTCTCGGACCCGATCTCGTTCCTCGTGAAACCCTATTCGCCCGAGTCCGTCCCGCGCGCCATCAACGTGCCCGTGTTGAAGAACATCGCCCAGCAAAGCCAGGGCGATTTCTTCAACGACCTGGACTCGCTCAACGACAAGCTCGCCTCCGTGACGTTCACACATATCGAAGAGGAGATCTCCGAGTATCACTCGCTCTGGCAGCACCCTGTCATGATCGGGCTGCTGATGCTCGCGGTCACGGCGGGCTGGATCACGCGAAAGCTGAATAACATGCCCTGAGCCCGGACGCGGAGAGCGCGCCGGGAGGGCCTTCGAGGCGTACGGGAGCCTCAGAATGGTCTCGCGCGGGAAAGAGAACTCGCGTACATTGCGCGCGTAGAAAAGGGCGGACAGTGAGGGGGAGAGCTATGTCGATGAGTCTTCGCCACATGCTGCTGGTGGCGCTTGTGCTTGGCGCCACGGGCTTCGCCCAAGGGGCCGCCCCGGCGCTGCCGAGCCGCAACACCCAGAAGACACCCAAGGGCGTAGTTCTGGGGACCGGGCGGAGCATGAACACGTCCAACCTGTGCTTCAACGCGACCTTCGACAGCACCAACAGCCCCTTGGAAGGATGGATCACAGACTACCAGTGGTCGGGCAACGCACATTATCAGGCAAACCACACGCGCGTCACCGTGCTCCCTTCGTTCAAGGGGAAAAAGAACGTCATGTATCTCGACGGGGCGAGCGGCGGCTATACCGATACCAAAGCCGAGTGCCAGCCCATTCCTTTCGAGAAGGGCGCCCGCTACCAGTGCTCCCTCGATTACCAGTCCACGACGGGGCCGCATATCTATTTCGTCGGCTACAAGTGGAAGCCGGGCATCCGCCCCTACTATGACAAGCCGCCCCACCCGGGGGACCTGCGCCGGATCTACAAGAGCGCGTTCCGCGACCAGAGGGTCAGCAACGGACCGAACGGCTGGAAGAAGACCACGTTCGAGTTTCCCATGGAGAACCCCTCGGAGCTCGCTCAGGAGAACCTGAAAGAGATACGCTTCTTCACGTTTATCATCATCGTCCTCGCCGACCACCAGGGCCTGGCCTACATGGATGACGTCTACATCAAGCGAATCAAGTAGCGGCGGAAGAATCACAATCGGGGCACAGCCATGTCACCGCAGGTGTTGAGCGCTCAACTGATCGCGGCCGGCCGGCGGATCAACCGCTGGCGCGCCGGGGTGAAGCTCTGGTCCGGCGTCACGGGCGTGATGCTGGTCCTGTGGGCCTTCAGCCTGCTCGACCTGTGGCTGCGCTACGAGCGCCCCGGCCGGATCGGCATCTGGCTGGTCCTTTGCGCCGGTTCCATCGCCGTTCTCTCGTGGGCGCAGCGCGCCATGGCGCAGAAGCACAGCGAGCAGGCCGTGGCCGCCATGATCGAGGGATCGTTCCCGCAGCTGGACAACCACCTCATCAATTTCCTGCAGTTCTCCTCCGACACCCATGCGGACGAATTCAAGAAGGCCTACGTCCAGCAGGGCGTCCCGGGCTGGCAGGGGCTTCGGCTGGACGCAATGAAGAACCGCAAGGCTCACCGACGCGTTGCCCTGGCGCTAGGCACCGCCGTCGTTCTCTTTGTGGCGCCCGGCCTGTTTATGGGCCAGGCCTGGGGCGTCGCCGTCTGGCGCATCCTCAACCCCTTCTCCAACACGATGCCGGTCAGCCTCACCCACATACTCGGCGTGTCGCCCGGCAACGCAACGGTTCTCCAGGGCAGCGCACTGGTCCTCTCGTGCAAGGTGCAAGGGTGGGCCGGGCACAAGGTCATGATCGACGTGACGCCGGACGACAAGACGAAGACCACGTTCTCGCTCGGAAAGATCGCCGGGAGCGACACGGAGGAGTTTTCCTACCGCATCCCGAAGGTCAACACCCGCACCACGTACCGCTTCCGCGCCGGGGACGCGCCGGACGCGGAGATGTTCAACGTCACGACCCGCCCGCCGCTGACGTTCACCAACTTGCTGGTCACAGCCAAGCCGCCGGCCTATACCCGGCTGGCGGACCTCAAGTTCGAGGGGCTGTCGACCAACCTCTCCGTCCCGATCGGATCAGAGCTCTCCGTGCAAGTGCGCTGCAACCTTCCGGCCAAGTCGCTGACGCTGGCACAGGGCCCGCAGGAATCGACCATGCAGGCGACCGGTGGCGCGACCACGTGGCAGGGCTCTTTCACGGCAAGCAACGGAACCCCCGCGCTGCTCGTGGCTCTGGGCGAGGCAGGCGACCGCATCGAGCAGGCAATCCCCTGCACCGTGATCCCCGACCGGCTCCCCGCGATCAAGGTGATCTCCCCCGAAGGCCAGTCGGTTCTGGCGCCCGGCGCGTCTCCGGAAATCACGTTCTCCGCCGGCGACGATTACGGCCTGCTGGACGTTACGGTGGAGCAGGTCGCCGTGGGCAGCACCCGCGAGGCGAAGGGAACGGTGCTCCAGACCTGGAAGCCCGACCGGCAGTCCAAGGAATTTATGCAGACATGGAAGGGCAAGCCGTCCTCCTCGAAGGAAGGCGAGGTCCTCGCCTACCGGATCGTGGCACGCGACAACTGCCCCTTCGGCGACGAAGAACATATCACGCGCTCCGCGACGATCATCTTCAACGCGGCCTCGGCGAAACAGGCGTCGGAGAAACGCAACGCGCTCGAAAAGGAAGCCTTCGAAGGCCTTTCGCGCGCCATCCTGCTGGAGCAGCAGAACATTGAGAAGACCCGGATGTACCAGAAGATCCTCGCCTCCACCACGGCGGAACACTGGCAGGACGCCGCCGCGCGACAGACGGAAATCCGCGAAATCACCAAGCGGCTCCTCTCCAACCCGCTGAACCCGCTCGGCGGCCTGAAGCCGACGGCGACCAAGCTGTATCTGGCCGAGATGGCGGACGTGATCCCGCTCCTGTCGTCCATTCCGAACACGGAAGAGGCGAAGAAGACGAACGACGTGGACAAAGCCCTCGGCATCGAGGAGAAGATCTTGCGGCAGCTTACGTTTGCCGACTCCGCCGCCGAGAAGGCCCTCGTACAGCAATGCGTGTCGGCCGTCTCAGGCCTGCTGGCCAGGATTATCAAGGGCCAAACCGACGTCTTGAAACAAACCAAGGAATTCAGCGGGCTCGCGGCCAAAGTGGGCCAGCCCCTGATCGATGCGCAGGACCAGCTGGCGCGCGATGTCCCCGACTTTGCCAACTCCTGCCGGACGGAATCCGACGCCGTCAAAGGCAACGACAAGAGCTATTCGGACCTGCTCCTCCAGATTGCCGAGGCCTGCGAAAGCGAGAAGATTGTCGGCGACATGATGCTCGCCTGCGAGAAGCTGGAGCAAAATGATTCCAAAAACGCCATCCCCCACGAGGCCGCCGCTCTCGAGAAGCTCAAGAAGCTCGAGGCGAGGATCGGCGAAGTCGTCGCCGGGGAAGAGGAAGAGAAGAAGGAGCTCATGATGGAGGCCCTGGAAGAGGTCAAGAAGCGCTTCGAGAAGATCAAGGAGAACCACAAGAAGGCCGTCGAGAACATGGACGCGGTGGCCGGCGCGAAAGACAAGAGCACAAAAGACGTCGACATGATGGAGGAAGAGTACAAGGAGCTGATGAAGAATACGAAGGAGTCCCTGCTGCAGGTGCCGACGGACCTGAGCATCTTCATGGAGCTGAATGTGGCCAACGACCTCGTCGAGGACGTCTTCTCCGTGTTTGAAGAGGTCCACCAGGCAGGCGGGTCCGAACACTTCAAAGGCGGCAAGGTTAACGAGAAGGCGGAGGCCAAACGCGAGGCTTTCCTCGAACAGATGGAGGAAGCCAAGGACCGGATCGACGCTCTGGAGGGCTGGCTGGGCGACAAGCCGGACGACACCAAGTTCACGACCGAAGCGTTCGACAAGGAGGAAATGCCGAAGGCCGGCATGGCGCTGGGCGCGCTGACCACGGAAGCCGAGGATATCATCGGCGACCTGCTGAAAGAAGACAAGAAGCTCAAGGACGAGGCGGAAGACGGCGCCATCAACACCGCCGTGCCCGACATGCTCGCCAACAACGAGATCAAGGAAGGCGACAGCGCCTCGTTTGCCGCCCAGGGCAAGTCCGGCAACAACACGCCGGACCACAAGGAGCAGGACGGCCGCTCGAACGTCGGGCGCCAGGGCCAGGCCACGGGAGAAACATCGGCCGGCTCGGGCACCATCGGCGAGGGCGACAAGGAGATCGAGGAGCGGCGCACCGAGGAGCCGACGCAAAGCGGACAGGTGGATGTCGAGGGCAAGGATGTGCAGACCAAAGCCACGGGCGGGGGCAAGCTGGGAACCGGCAAGGCCGATGCGCTGGGCATGGAGGGCGGCGTCAAGCGCATGGACTCCACGGAGGCGGGCTCGAAGGAAGGCCTCGACCAGCTGATGGCCAAGCGGGCCGATGCCATGTACGCCAAAGCCTCCATGCAGAATATCCGCGCCGATGCGTTGAAGGCGGCGGCGCATCACCTCCGGCAGGCGGACGACGCCGTTGCCAAGGGCTACGTCGGCCAGGTCAAGGAGCAGCGGAAGCTTGCCGTGGCAGCCCTGAAACAGGCCAAAGCGCAGATGGATGCAGCCAAAGTGGGCGGCTTTGCGATCCAGGAGAATCCCTCGCTGGTGGAAGACACGGTGGAAGCGGGACCCGATCAGGCGCCACCGGTCTACAGGGACCTCGTCGCCGAATACTACAAGCTCTTGAACCAGGCCATGTAGGGATGCCGTCATGAGAAAAGAAGGAGCGCAATTCACGATGATGGCACGACGCGGACCCCGGTGGTCTGGGATGCTGGCCGGCCTCGCGGCCTTGGCAGCCCTCGTCGGGCAGGCCGCCGACACGTGGCACGTGCCCGGCGCCCAGGCGCGGTTCACGGTGCAGCTCACGTCGCAGCCCTCGGTCGCGTCAGCCGGCTATTTCGTGCAGATCCCCGACGGCGGCATCCTGCCGAAACAATACGCCGTGACAACCGTGACCGCCTCCGGCGGCACCGTGCTGAAGAGCTTCGTCTTCTGGCCGAACCCCCAGACCGGCGCCGGCGTCCTCTTTGAGCCGCCGTCCACAATGCAGGATGTCATGATCTATGTTTCCCCCGGGAAGCCGGGAGCGGCGTGGACCCCGGCCTCCGGGCTTACGCCCAGCGCCCTGCTTTGCACCCGCTCCGGGAGCGGCGCCAAGGGAGACGCCCAATCCCTCGCCAGCCTCGGGCCGGTGGGCCCCACCGTCCACTACCAGAACCGGCCCGGCTGCGGGCCCGCGCCGCTCTCCGTGCCGGGAGACCTGTCGGGCCGCATGGGCCCCTGCGCCATCTATATGCTCGCCCATCTTTCGGTCACGGATCCCGGCAAGACGTGGGTCGCCCCGATCGAGTTCTCCGAGAAGTCGGAGGTCGTCATTGACGGCAAGGCCATCGTGCCCGAAAAGAGGATTGCCAAGCCCGGCGGAAGCGGCGCATGGATGGACCTGTCCCGGGGCCTCCACCGTCTTGAGATCTTCTCCTGGTCCGGCGGACCGGCGGGCGGATCGGGCATGATGACCTTGACGTGGAAGACTCCCAACACCCAGGCGGGGGAAATGGGCGGCAACCGTCCGGGCGATCTCCCCTTCCCGGGCACACCCATGTGGGAAAGCCGTCCGCTGCGCGGACAGGAAATCGTGCTGTCCGGGCAGGCCGCTGTCACCAAGTCCGAAGCGCAGGATGGCCGGCCCCTGGCGCGCATCAAGATGGAGGCCATCGAGAACTTCTGGCTGGAGGATGACAAGCCGCTCACAGAATACGACCTGTCGCCCGAGGAAGCGGGGAACCCGCCCGATACGCTCTACGAGTGGAGCTTCGGGAACGGCGCCAAACTGATCCGGCCGCGGGCGCACTGGCTCTTCCCCGCAGACCAGGAGCAGCAGATCAGCCTGACCGCGTCCTCCGGCGGAAGACAGACAACTTGCACGCTGCCCTTTTTCCCATTCACGACCAGGGGCTCCAGCATGAACAACCCGGCCTGCCGCGAGAACTACCTGAGCGCGGCACTGGCCATGATGGAGGCCTACCCGTCCGACAAAGACCCCACCGCAAGCTGGACTCCGAGCCACTGGAACAACCTATTTCGCGCCCTGGAGCTCAACAAGGGCAGGGAATTGCTGATGCACATCTTCAAGGCACGCTGGGATGTTGTGTCCAAGAAGCTCTCCCCCGAGCAACGGCAGACGCTGCTGGACATCTACCTCGACTTTCTGCCGCGCGTCAACCCGAGCATGGCCCTCAAGCAGATTGAGGTGCTCGAGAAGAATGCGCGGGACACGCACGACGCGGGCATGTTTCGCATCCAGCGCGCAGAGATTTACCTCTACTACATGGGGGACCCCGAAACAGCCAAGAAGCTCTTGACCAGCCTGGCGCCGCAGGGCAGCGTGGATGACGTCTCCGACTGGGCGCGCATCCGCTACGGGGACGCCTGCTTCATGAGCACAAATCTCGATGAGGCGACCCGCCTGTATGGTGAGGTCCAGAACAGGGTGAAGAAGGGCAGGGGCTCCACGGCACCCGCCGCGACAGGGCTGACCGCCGCCCAGAAGCTGCTCGCCACCGGCGGCGGCTTTGCCGGCTCCGCGGCGGATCTGAAGGCGCGGCAGGAAGCCGCCGCCGCGGCCCGCGCGGCCGCCGCGAAACCGTCGGACGCGCCCGTGGCCCAATGGAAGATGAACGCCCTGCTCGATGCCGCGTGCGCGGAAACCGTCAAGAGCCTCATCACCCAGGGCTACATGCTGGAGGCCAAGCAGGCCCTGCGCGAGTGGGAGCGCCATTTCCCGCTCAGCAAGATCTCGGGCGACTACGTGATCCAGGAAGCGCGCTTCTACATGGCCGTCGAAGACTGGAGCCGGGCCGCAGCCATGCTCGACGCCTACTGCGAACAGGTGGACGCCTCCAGCTTCCTCCCCGCGGCGGTGCGGGCGCTCCTTGAATGCAAAGAAAAGACGAAGGTGCCCGAGGCGGACCTTGTGAAGTTCGGTGAAAAGATGAAGAAGAAACTGGAGTTCCACCCGGTCGGGCAGGAAATCGATGACATGCTCGAGGATATCAAGCGCATTAATCGTCTGACCACCAAGCAGAAAGACTGACGATGCGACATGACGCCTTCCGGAAGATGCAGCCTTGGCGCGCCACGGCTGTCTGCCTCGTGATGTGGGTCGCCTTTGCATCGCTGTCCCGTGCGGAGCGCGACCGGCTTTACACGGAGATAGACCCCACCAGCCAGGGCGGCATCACGGGCGAAATCACGCACCCGGCCGCGGCCATCGTGCAAATCCTCGCAATTCCCCCCGATGAGCCGCGCTGCGTCTATAAGGGAGACGTCACCGGCACGAGGTTCTCGTTCCGTGGCCTCCCCATGCGCAAGTATGACCTGGTGGTCATCTATGACAACAGCTTCTATGAAGGGCTTAACCTGAATCGCGGCTCGAATACGCTGACCGCCGCGGACCACACCAAGATTGAGACGACCATCAAGAAGTGCGAGCCCTACTTCACGGACAAAGTCATCCACCGCGTGGAGGGCAACACCGGCCGCGGCAATCAGGCCCGCTGCATCTGCACGTTCCGCCGCGAAGACAAGGGCCAGGTGCGACGCACGTTCAAGGTGCTGATGCTTCAGGACGTCGGGCCCGGATGGCAAATCGTTCGCGCAAGGGATCTGTACCCGCTCTGGACGCCCAATGGAAAGCCGGTCCACACCTACCGGCCACGCCTGGGCGGCATCCGCGTCACCGACCACGTGACCGACCTCGGCACCATCAACCTGGACCTGTAATCAGTAATCAGTGGCCAGTGATCAGCGACTAGTGGCATACCGATTCCGACACACGAAATGAACGCTCATCGCGGGACCGTTGCGCAGCCATTCCACATGGGCGTTCGTTCGTGGCTCAACGGCTCCAAGCAGCATCACTGATCACTGACAACGTCTCGCCTCACGTCTCGGAGCGGGAGCGACGAGAACGTGGAGGCGTTGGTTCGGCTGTCTTTCTCATTTCATGTAGTACGACCGGAAGGCATTTCGCGAAGTGGGGGAAGTCCCCGTCCGTGGTGAACACGGCGAGGTCGTGCCTGACGGCCACCGCGCAGATAAGGAAGTCGGTATTGGATCCTTGGATGCCTTTGGAGCGGCACAGATTGTAGAACTTTGCCGCCGTCACGTAGTCCTCCATCAACAACGGCAGATCAGCAAACGCGGCGAGGTGCGATTCCAGTCGGTCACACTGCGACTGGTCACGAATCCCCGACAGCACCTCCTGCCTGATTGGCCCGATGATCTCAGCCACATGAGCTGCAATCAGCCTCCGGAGCTCTTCTGCTTCGGGATTCTGTGCGTGCTCGCTGCGCCGCAGTGCCAGAGACCAGATGCTCGTGTCAATCAGGACTCTCATGCCCGTACCCGCTGCCGCTTGTAGTCGTACGCAGGGTCAAAATCGACCTTGCCAAAAAGGTCCAGAATCCTCTCCTGTCGCAGGTGGCGGATGTAGTCGGTCAACGCTTGGGTTACCGCCGCCTTTTTCGTGCGGTGGTTTCCAAGCGTGACTGCCTCTTTGATCAACCGGTCATCAAGCTCAAGATTAGTCGCCATAGTCTCACCTCCACACATACCATCACACATCTATCTGTGTGGTGTCAATCTTTTCATTCTGGGAAGCCGATCGTTCATCTCTGGTGCCGAACGTTGGCGTCCACGGCCGGGCATAGCCTGTACCATGCGACGACGCGTTCGGCTTTTGTTCTTGCTTTGGCGCTCCGCTCCTTCTGCCCGGGATGACAACTGATGCGACGCTGACAAGCAGCAAAGGAACTGCTTGCGTCCAATATCCATTGAGCTAAACAGGCCCGCGATCATCGCGATGTTCTTCATGTTGTCCTCCCCGTCTGAGCTAAGGCGACGGTTCCTCCGGCGCCTTCAGCTCCTGGTTAGCCATTCTCTTTGGATCTTTGATCATGCAGAGAAGAAGAAACATGCCCACAACGCATGCGTTCAGTATGCCTCGGTGAGTGATTTTGATCGAAATATGGACATCAAGAGCAACGAGTGCGCAGAAGCTCTGCAGGAAACCGTAGAGTATTATGATCAGAAAGTTTCCGCCGTGCGAGGGATCGTCCTGTTGAATAGGTGCCGTCCCTGTCCAAAGCCACCGGGCCAGGACAAGAAGGCCGAAACACGCGAACAAACCAAACGGTATGAAAGGGTAGAGGTCGGCGTTCGCTACTGCGAGGCACACGGTAAGTATGAGTAACCGGGCCACGAGTTTGTTCATTTTCCGTTTCATACTTCTATGGCCACGTTTGCCCTCACTTTGGGCGCGAACAGCGACGCAAAGTGCAGGGCGTTGTTCTCTGATCCCTTCCTATCCAATCATTCCAGCAATGATGGCTCCCCACAAGACTAGCCACCACGAAACCATACACAGTGTGGTGACAACATATGACAACCATCTTGCTTTGATCCAAATAAGCGAGATAGCGAGAGCCGCGCCGATTGTGGTCATTATTATACCACAAAACAAGAATGCCTGACGAGCTGTCTGAAGAAAGATGAACGGTTGGCTTAGCCAGACTCGGATTGAGTCGGGAGCATACCTGGTGTTGCGGAACATGATGACGGGAATCAGTTCCGCAACGAGAAGGCCGACACCAAGAATGATCAGGCTGGTTCCGATGGTTCGTTTTCTATTCATCTTCATCAGAGAACGGTGCGCCTAACGGACGGCGAGCTTGCGAGCCGTACCGTTCAGGCGCTGGTTCGCAACTCTTCCATCATTTCAGTTTCGTGAGCGTCTTCTTCAGGTCTCCGACCACTCGCAAGTCGCCATTACCGGTCGACCACAGTTCGCCGTCTCCATCAGACACAACTCGGACTGAACTGTGGTCCGGCAGGTCGAAGGTGAACACGTGCTGGGCGATGTAGCCAGCGGCAATGTCACTCTTCGGTCGGGTCTCATAGGCCGGGAAGAGCGATTCAATCGCCGCGATGGCAGTGGGATCGTCCACCACGTTGGTGACGCTCCCACTCAAAGCAGTACGGTCCACCACGGTGACGCGTTGAGCGATGGTTGACGGGTGCGGCACGGTGTGCCGCATGCAACCGATCGCTGTCAGCATTCCGATCACAGAGAGAATCAGCCATCTCATCTCTGGTTTCCCCTTTTGCGACGTCAGGGTTCTGCGAACTGGCGAGCCGTCCGCGGGTCGCCAGTACGCAGGAGCTCCTTGTTGTGCGAATCAGTTGCTGCCTCAGGTTGTTTCGCTGCTCCAGTCTTCTCCTGTCGATCGTATCGATCCCGCAGAAACTCATTGAGACTCTTCAGGTGCTTGGGTTCCTTGCAGTCATTCCAACCCACATACCGCAACTTTGGAAATTCCTTGAAATGGTCCAGCATCTCAACAGAGAGCCCCTTTGGCACCATTATGATTTCCAACGATGGAACCTTCATGGCGCGAATGCCTATAGCCGTAACTGCGGTGTCGTCGAGTTGAAGAGATGTCAGGTTGGGCAGGTCCAGTGCACTTATCCCTTTGTCGCTGACTCGTGTGCTGCCTATCTCCAATCGTTCAAGTTCTCGTAGGCGGTTCAGATGAACAATCGCTTCATCGTCAATCTTGGTGTCACCCAGTACGAGATCGCGCAGCTTCAGATTCGCAAGATAGGCGAGATCTGCGGACCGGATATTCGTGCGCATTAGGGAGATGCCGGTGAACTCGGAAAAGAGACGCAGTGATTCCTTTTCCTCGTCGGTAAGCACCGTGTTCATGAGAAACACAAAAGTGCCACCCCGTTTGTCCTTCACGACGTTAGGGCCGCTCACGCCCGCATCTGCTCGCTTTATCAAGTCGCGCTTGACGTTCAACAGCGGGTCTGCCGGCTCACATCTGCCAGAGTTAGGCGCCACGCAGCCCGCGAGCACTAGTGCAATGACCATTCGTCGCATCTCGTCACTCCCGCACAACGTCAATGCTGAGGATCGGCGAGTTTGCGAGCCGTATCCTCCGGCACTTGGTTCGACACTTCCTTGTGTTGCCCGTCTGGCTTTTCTCGCCGTGCAAGGTTGGTCTCAGCAAGCTTCTTGATGTATGGATTCGGTCCGTTGCTGGCGATCTTGGATAGGACGGCCAACGGCGTATTTGGGTTCTCCGCCAGTGCCTTCACAGTACCCAAGGAAGGTTCCCGCGCCAGCGACTCAAGCGTTGACGCTGGAGACCCAGGATTTCGAGCCAAGGCTTCCTCCGTCAGTCGCAGAATGTCCTCGTATGGGAATCCTCCCATTGGCCCTTGAAAGAAGCGTTCGCCCGAAGCGATACGCTTCGTCACAATGTCTGCTACTCGTGCCAGAAGATCAGGACTCATATTGGGATTCTCGATGAGTTGGGGTAGTGCGGCATCAGCCTTGACCATCCGGTCCAGAATGGGAAGAGGAGTCCCCGGATTATTCGCTACGCGTTGGGCGAGGAGCCCGTCTGAAAGAACATTCGTTATTCCGATCGACAACAAGATCAATTCCTCGTCGAGAACCTGAGACTCTGCCACTTTTGCGGCGAAGCCGATGGCAACGAGATCTGTCAACTGGCGTTTGCATAGAGGGGGTGAGGATTGGGCAATCCTGTCCTCCACCGCTTCGCGCCCCATGAAAGAGAGACGCGCACGCCCATCTTCGGTGGATGCAAGAGGGGCTCCCCTGTCGAAATACGCCAGCCAGAACCTGCGATCCGCTTCCTGCTTTCGCGTGTTTCGCGCATCAAAGGGTAGGCAGACAACGTCCACGACAAAGCCAAAAGGCAAGTCAATCAGTGCGGGAACGGTGTATACGGGAAAGTAGTGGATTCCTGCTCCGATGTCTGTTGCTGTGCATTTCCAATAGCCAGGGCGCTCGCCGTCCTTGACCCGTTGCGGAATACCGACACATCCGGTCATGCCTGCTGAGACCAGAACGAGACCCAGGATTGTCCATCTCATCTTCATCTGTGGTCGAACAAGGTTATTGGATCTTTTCTGTAGTTCTACACCCGTAGAACATTTTGTCAACCCGTTCTGCCACTCCA
>CAYRKB010000039.1:0-29656 GCA_964424705.1 uncultured Victivallales bacterium | reverse complement strand
ATCACAGACTGCTATAATCATCTGCGTACTGCCGGCAGTGAAGTCCCATGCTCCGGCGGACCGGATGTTGGCGTGCTGCCATTGACTGGAGAAATACGGATCGTTCGGAGTCATGACCGCCTCTTCGACATAGTCCGGCTGGGCCCACTCCACGGCGCCGCTACCGATGAGTTCATTCGCCAGCTCTTCTTCCGTGCGATTCTGGGCCTGGTTGGCTTTCACACGCAGGACGGTGTCGTTCACGATCTTCTTTTCAATACGCATGTCGTAGGTCAGAACGAGTGCACCGAGCGCCGAGCGCTGCTCCGCTGTCATATCGGCTTTCCACATGTACAGGACAACGCCCGGCCGCCGGCATTTCTGGACGCCGTTCATCTTTCCTGCCGCAAAGCTTGTTCCCGACAATACCACCGCAAACACTACCGCTATCCATGAAGCAATGACATGCTTGAACATAATCGCATCCCTTCCTTCTTAGCATTCGACAACAGAATGCTCTTTCCCCTATATACCGCCCGAGGTGGAATCGTCACATCTTCTGACAAGAAATTTCTTTTCTGACAGTGCGCGCGCCCGGTGGGACCGGCATGACTATGCATTTCTCCTCAGAGGTCGCGGTGCACCATGGGAGGAAGTTGTCAGAATGGGCCGGAAGTGTAAGAACGCTGTTGAATTATTCCGTGTCCGTGCGGGGCATGCCCCGGATGGGAGGCTGCGGGCTGGAGAAGAATCAGGGCCTGCGAAGCGCTCGAAATTGAAAAGTTGGACAGACCCGCCCTATCGCCTCACGGCTGTCCACTCGTTTGCGTACTTCATGATGAGTCGCCGTCGAACAGGAGAAGCGAGCTTTTTATGCCGGGCTTGTAGCACTGCTGCGGCATGGTGGCAAGGGGCGGCGGCCGATCGCTTCACTTCGCGGCGGCTGGGCGGCTCAGCTTCCCTGCCATAGCCGGCTTGTGCGCCGCTCGGCAAACTCGCTTCCGGGCGTTGATCGCTTTCCGGTGCGCCAAGTAGTAGGCCCGCTGCTCTGCCTATGCGCGGCGCGGCAGGCGGATTGGCAGGCTCGTATCTATATCACCTGCAACATCTTGAATAAGAACAGGCGCATTCCTTGACAATTCAAGCCTCAGAAACACCAAAGCCAGAGCCGATCTCGACGGCATGTTTCGCAAGAGCGAGAATCAGCGGCAAAGCAATCCGTTTTCTATAAAAGCCTGCATGATCAGCCGGTCCCGCATGGCCTACTTGCTGGGCGTCGGGCTGTCCGGCCGCAATATCCGAAGCCTTTGCCGGTCACAACGACACCCTTTTGAAAATTCACCAGCAGGGAATGGCTACAAACACAAAGATGCGTTTTTGCATCGCCCGGACTCCTTCCGCATCCCGTTCCTGCCGCCGGACCGGCCCTGCGCACGGTCTCAGGCGCGATGCACCGTTGCCCGCAAGCGCGCCTTACGGGGCGGACGCAATACGGCAGCGGCACTGGGTTTTACAACGGCGCGCTGGAAATTGACAAGGATGCCCGGAGCACGAAGTCCCGGCGGTTGACAGCTCAATATCTTGCCGAAGCCTTGCACCATCAGGGGCGCATGTGAGTTCCGGGGAGTTGTCCGTTCAGGCGCGTTTCTTTATCTCCGCGACGAGGGCGTCGCGACTCCAGAAGCAAGCCGGGAGCGACAACGGGCAACTCCGACTGGAGATGCGGCGACCCCGCCGCGTTCTCTCCGAGCTTCGCCGCATCTCCCGGGCGGCGATCCCCGGAACTCACATGCGCCCCGGCGCTGGCAATCCTCAAACTTCCATTCCCCTCCTTTATCAATTCTGTTACGCTTCCACCCAATCGGCTGCATTACAAACGCTTGTGAATTGAACTGAGTAATTCACGGGCACGGAGTGTGTCCTTGCGCCTTCTTTCCTATCCCACGCGCATCCTGTTGCTTGTCTGTATGCTGGCTGCGCCCTGGTTCTGGGGCGCCTGGGAGATCTGGTGGTTCTGGCCGCTTGCGTTCGGCATCTTCGTCGCGGCCGCGCTTCTTGGGCTGCGCTGGGTCGTGGAAGCATGCGTGGCCTCCGACACGGACCGGCGTGGGCGTGAGCGGGGCGACATGTGGCTGCCCGCGTTGCTGTTTCTGCCGTTCCTGGCATACGCCCTTGTGCGCTTTGTTCAAGCGGAGGTGCGCATGGACGCGGAGCGGTCGCTGCTGCTCTTTGTTCTGCCGCTGTTTCTGGCGGCAGGCGTCCTGGCCTCGTTCCGCCGTTCCGACAGCCGCGCCCTCTTGAACCTGATTCTTGCGGATCTCTTTCTGCTAGGGCTGTATGGGGTATGGAACCACCTGCGCACCGGCAGCCAGACGATTCTTGGCCGGCCCGGATTTCCGCAGTACTACCTTGATGACCGCGCGTCAGGGCCCTACTTCTGCCCCGACCACTATGCCGGCCTGCTGGAGCTGGCGCTGTGCCTTGCGCTCCCGATCCTCAGCGTGCGCGATCGGCGCTGGGGGTCCAAGCTGTTTGCCATTCTGACCTGTGTGCTGGCGATCCTTGGCATCGTGCTGAGCAAGTCTCGCGGCGGCGGGCTGGCCGTGGTGGTGATCCTCGCGGCCTGGCTGGCGTGGGGCTTTCTTGAATGGCCCGCGCGCTGGCGGTGGGGCTTGCGCATCGTGGCCGTTGCCAGCGCGGCGGCCATCCTGACGGGCGCCGTTTTCCACAAGCCGGAATATGTGCACCGTTTCGTGCGTTACTTCGGCTGGTCGCCGGCGGACGGACGGTACGTGCGCAGCGAGAAGCTTTTCGACGTGCTTCGGCGCCAAGACCGCCCGCAATATTGGGGCGCCGCATATCGCGCGTGGCGCGAACATCCGTGGACAGGCATCGGGCCCGGCATGCACCAGAACCTTTCACCCCACTACGCGGCGACACCCGACGGCGATCGCAAGACGGGAAAGTGGCCGACCTTTCCAAACTACGCATACAACGTCGACATGGTGCACAACGACTGGCTGCAGCTGCTGGAGGAATACGGGGCGGTCGGCTTTCTCCTTTTTCTCCTTCCCGCGGCGTATCTCCCGTTCGCCTGGATGCGCCAGCTGTACCGCGAGGGCGCGCGCGCGCGCGCGCCCGGAGCAGAACCATCCGGAAACATGGTCCCCGTCTGCGCCGCACTGCTGGCCACGGCCGCCATGGCGTTTCATTCCCTCGGCGATTTCAATCTGCAGATCCCGGCCACCGGCTGGCTCTTTGCGGGCATCCTGGGCGTCGGGTGGCTGCACTCTCGGAATCGAACGGAAGGCATTGAGCCAGAGGCGGGAGCGCGCGAATGAAGAAGATTGCGGTCATATTCGGGACGCGGCCGGAAGCGATCAAGCTTGCGCCGCTGGTGCTTGAGCTGAAGCGCTGCCGGGGCCTTGCCTGCCGGGTCTGCGTGACGGGCCAGCATCGTGAGATGCTGGCTCAGGCGCTTGCCATCTTCGGCATGGTGCCCGATGTTGATCTGAAGCTGATGCGGCCCGGGCAACGTCTTGCGGACCTGACCTCAAGGATGATCGCAGCGCTTGACAAGTTCATCGTGAAAGAAGCGCCGGATCTGGTTCTTGTTCAGGGCGACACGACGACCACGTTGTGCGCCGCTCTGGCGGCCTTCTACAACAAGGTTCCCGTGGGACATGTTGAGGCGGGCTTGCGAACATGGGAACTGTCATCCCCCTGGCCGGAGGAGGCCAATCGAACAATGGTCTCGCGCATCTCCACGCTTCATTTTGCGCCGACAGAGGCGAATCGGCGGAACCTGCTGCGGGAAAACATTCCCGCAGAGATCATTCACGTCACGGGAAATACGGGCGTCGATTCGCTGCTGCTGATCCTGAAGAGGCTCGCCGCTTCCGAGCCGGAAATACCGGGCCTGTCGAGCGATACGCTCCGTGCATGGAAGGGACGGAAAGTCGTGCTGATCACGGCGCACCGGCAGGAGAGTTTCGGCCGGAAGCTGGAATCGATATGTCAGGCGATTCGCCTCCTGGCCAGGCGCTTCCCGGAAGCGCGGTTCGTCTATCCTGTCCACCTGAATCCGAATGTCAGGAAGCCGGTGCTCGCCTTGCTCGCCAAGGATCCCAACATTCATCTTCTGCCCCCCTTGTCTTATTTGCCTTTCGTCGCGCTCCTGCGCCGCTGCGACATCCTCCTTACCGACTCGGGAGGTCTGCAGGAGGAGGCGCCCACGTTGCACAAGCCGATTCTGGTCATGCGGGATCATACGGAACGCATGGAAGCGGTCCGGGCCGGCGCGGCCAGGATGGTGGGCACTTCGCGGGCGCGTATTGTGCGCGAGGCCTCCGAGCTCCTCACCAGCCGGAAGGCCTACGAAGCGATGGCGCACTCCCGCAACCCGTTTGGCGACGGCCTGGCCGCTGAGCGAATAGTCAGGGTGTGTCTCGATCATCTGGGTGTATCCGCCCGCCGCCTTCCTCCAGGAAACCGTACATGACGCTGGAAAGGATCATGATCTGGGTGCTGGCTGCCATTGTGGTGGGCCTGCCAACGTATGGCGTGTTGTACAGTTCGCTTGGCGCCATGCGCAGGCTGGACGCCCTGCTGCTGTGCAGCCCGCTGGTTGGCTTTCTTGCGTTGCTGCCGAACGTGCACCTGCCCGTTCTCTTGTTCTGCAATGCGTTTCCTGTTCCCATTCCAAGAATTCTGGGCAACAGAGAGGTCCCGATTTCCGTGGTGGTTCCGTTCTTGATGTTTGCCGGGTATCTGGCGCGCACCGCGATTATGAAGTCTCATTCCGTGCGCGTGCTGACAAAGGACAAACCCATCGACGCGGCCATGTTTATCACGTCTCTGG
Source organism: uncultured Victivallales bacterium (assembly GCA_964424705.1). Taxonomy (GTDB): domain Bacteria; phylum Verrucomicrobiota; class Kiritimatiellia; order UBA8416; family CAYRKB01; genus CAYRKB01. The sequence continues at coordinate 24,816 of CAYRKB010000039.1, read as the reverse complement.
CCGTCGTGTTGTGGATTGTCATCGATCGTCCCAGCATGGCCAGCATGGGCGCGGAGACCGGCGGCGCGTGGGAGGCCATGATGGCGCTTTCCGGAGTGTGCGCCTACTGGGGCGCCAGAAGCCTGAGAAACCGGTCGCGCAGTTGGAGAAAGCTTGTCCTCGTGACCCTTGGAGGGGCCGCCCTGGGGTTAGTTTGGACCGCCGTCGACAGCGCCCTGCAGGGCAGGGCGTTCGCGGATTTCCTCTCCGGCTGTTTCTTCTCAACCGGGTGGTGGTTCTACGGCATGGCATTGGGTGTTACGGTGAAAGTCTGGTATTCCCCCAGCCGCCGATTCGGAGCGTGGCCAGCCTATATCACGGCCATGCTGACGATCGTCAACAGCCTGATGAGTGGCTATCGCAGCCGCATTCTGTTTGGGCCTTTGATGACCGGAGCCGCCTTCTGGTGCGGAAGGCTGAGAAAGTCGATGATGTTCTTCGTCCTGTCATTTCTTGGCATTGCCATCCTGCTCGCCAACACCGAAGTGGGTGGAAAGTTGCCCGATCGGGCGCGGCGAGTCCTGTCTCCTGTCAGGATTGCCAGCGAAAGGTCTATCCTCAGGGCCCACCACGGAGCTGGCGAATGGGGCCCCAGCTCGCCTTGGCGCATGGCCCTTTGGAAAACCGCATGGTCCAAGATACGTGAGCGTCCCCTGCTGGGCTACGGCTATGCTTTCAGCGGCGCGCTGCTGTATGCCGATACGGCCTCTGCTGCCTCTGTGCAGGATGCCATCGTGAGCGGGCTGGTTAAGGCGGGCCAGTTCCATACGGTTCCGCTCAACCTGACCTACTATCTTGGAATGCCCGTGGCTTGCGTGTTCTGCTTTGCGTGGCTGCTGACTTTCAGGCGGCTTTTGTCCTTGTCCAGTACTCGCAGCGGGTGGTACGGGGCCCTCGCGACAGGCCTTTTGACGTACCTGATCGCTGTGACGGGACAGGCGTTGACAACCGGCACCGGCATCGAATTTATCGCAGTATGCACTGTAATGGGAGTCTATCAGGCCATCTCGCCCGGCGAAACCGATGCCGGGTACCAGGCGGGAACACGTGCCGCGGGGGATCTCGCACCTGCTGAAAGGCGCGCGAGTTGAGTCTCATTCCGGAGGCCTTTGTTGCGCGCGTGGGCACGGCCGTGTCCGAATGGAAGAAATCCGAACTGGTGCAGCGACTATCGGCCGGCATCCTATGGATGACTGCGGCGGCGATAGCCGGAAAGGGGCTGTCTTTGGTGTCTTCCATCACTCTTGCCCGGGTGCTTGGCCGGGCGAGTCTTGGCGAGTTCGGCATGGTGTTCAACACCGTGACAATGTTCGAGACATTTGCGAGCTTCGGCCTCGGCGGGGCTGCAACGAAATACATAGCCCAGTATCGAGGAAACCATCCTTCGGATGCGGCGTCAGTGGTCAGGCTCACGGTTCTGTCCGGCGTTGTAATTGCCGCAAGCCTTTCGCTGGTGCTGCTGCTGTCAGCGCCATTATTGGCGGCCAAGGCTCTTGCCGCGCCGCATCTTACAGGGCTTGTCCGGATCAGTTCCATTGCTCTCTTCTTCGTGGCGCTGGATGGCATTCAGATCGGCATCATTTCGGGGCTGGAGTCGTTTAGATCCATTGCGCTGGTTACGTTCGTTCAGGGGTGTGTGTATGTTGTCTTCGTGGTCGTCGGGACGCTGGCGGGAGGATTGATCGGGGCCGTGTGGGGTCTTTGCGCCAGCACGGTGGTGAAGTGCATTATCAACGGGGCGGCCTTGAGGGTGAATGCCGAATACGCCAGAATCATGGGCTCAGGGGCATCGTCGCAGTCGCATCTGTCGATCTTGTGGAAGTACAGTCTTCCGATGGTCCTGAATGGCATTCTGGTGACTCCCGTGGCATGGGGTTGCAATGCAATCCTGGCAAACCAGAAAGACGGGTATGGGCAGTTGGGAATCCTAAGCGCCGCTGTATCCTGGCAGACCGTCGTCATGTTCCTGTCCTCAAGCATTTCGAGAACAACGCTGCCGATTCTTTCCGATCTGTACGGCAGAAAGGAGTTCGGTGCGTTTCGCCGGGTGTTAAGAGTCAAAGTAATGCTGACAGGCGGGGTCTCGGCGCTGGTCGCCGTGCCGATCATTGTGTTGTCCCGCTACGTGATGGCAGCGTATGGCGCGGAGTTTGTACCGGGCTATCCGGTGCTGATTGTGATTTGCGTCACAGGCGTCATCACGTCCATGCTAGCCCCTATGGGTCTTGCTATTCAAAGCCTCGGGCATCTCTGGTTCGGCCTTGTTCTAAATCTTTCCTGGGCGACGGTCGCGATAAGTGTGTGCCTCCTTCTCGCGCCGTTTCTTGGTGCTCTGGGCCTGGCGCTTGCCATTGTGACAGCCTACATCTGTCTTCTGGTAATGTGCGTCCTCTTTCTCGTTGTGCGCGTCAGGAAGCTGTGTTCCTGACCCTGGCAGGCTGCTGCTGCGGCCGGCGAGCAGGAGGGAGACCAGCCCCGCAGCGCGTAGGGACGGCATCACGTCATGGCACAGGAATGCGGATGAGAAGATGATCCCTTCGACATCGCCCCAACCGATGGTCTCAGTCGTTCTGCCGGTCCGTCACGTGAACCGTGCATGGTTGAAGCGCTCGATGGAGAGCGTTCTGGGGCAGGACTACCCCAACAAGGAACTCATCGTCGTCAACGACGAAGCGACGGAAGACATTGACAGCCTCGTCAAGTCGTACGGCATAAAGAAGTACATCAAGAATGCAAGGAACTTGAAGCTCCCCCACAGCCTGAATCGGGGTTTCGAACTTGCTGAAGGCGCACTGCACACATGGACATCGGCTGACAACTACATGTTGCCGGGAATGCTTGCGACTTTGTCTGAGGAGTTATTCCGAAATCCCGATGTCGGTATTGTTTTTGGAAGGTCGGTGACGGTGGATGAACACGGGGCCGTTACCGACACCAGCATTGACCTGCAGAAGCGAATGTCATCTTTGGCGGGAATTGATCCCGTCGCAACAACTATGCCCGGACATTATACCTGTTTCGGTAGCCTGGGAGCATGTTTCATGTATCGCGCAGAAGTGTGGCGGAAGATGCGCGGATACGACGAGACAATTCACGGTGCGGAGGATTATGACTTCTGGATTCGCGCTTCCTCGGCGTATGCTATTCGCCGCCTGCCCGTAGAAATGCCAGCCTATTATGCATACCGAGTCCACCCCTCTTCCATGTCAAGTCAGGTTCAGGGATGCTATACACGCATGCGCCTTGCCATTGTGATCAGGGAATGGAAGAAGCGGCCGGCCGACTTCTGGGTCTGCAAAGCCTTGTGCAGGTATCTGCGCATTTGCAGCATCGAGTGGCTGCGCAACTCGGTCAGGCGGACCGGGAAGAACAGGCATGAAGGACGTTGAAGAAGAAATAGCTCACGGGAATGAGTGGTACGTAGGCGATCAGTTCGCGTGGGCCCGCCGGCCCGATATCGCGCGTATATATGACGATCGGCTCGTCTTCTTTAGGCGGTGCATGGAATCCGCCGGTGCACGGCGTCGCGCTCTTCAGTGTTTGGACGCAGGCTGTGGCGATGGGTACTGGCTATGGCGGCTCCAGGATCTGGCGGGCGTCGAGTGGTTCGGCTGTGACTACAACCCGGTGCGGGTGGAGCGTGCCCGCAGCAGGTCCCCCCGCGCCAGCATTGTTCAATCGGATCTTCTTACGTATGATCCAGGGCATCAGTTCGATGTTGTGCTGCTGAATCAGGTGGTGGAACATGTGGCAGACGATCTTGCCGTGTTTCGTCATATAGACCGATGGATTCGGCCAGGCGGCTTGCTGATCGTGGGTGTTCCCAATGAGGGCAATTGGATCCAAACATGGAGGAGGCGACGCAAGGGCGCACACGGGCCCCCCACAGATCATGTTCACTTCTACACGGAGACAGAGATCGTGAAGAAGTTATCCGATACGGGCTGGCGCGTTCGCTCGGCGTATCGTGAGGTCGCCTCTCTCGGCGTGGACCGCATCGATACATATCTCTTGTCGCGAGGATGGGGCTACCGTCTGCTGAAATGGCTGGTTCGAGTGTGGCCCGACAGTTGCAGCGATTTCTACTTTCTCTGCGGGCAAGGGGGAAGGTGTGAGGAAGGCTCCCTCCCTCGATGAAGCCTCACATTCGACTTCTGCGCAATCGACAGGGCTTTCCAGCCGGGCGCCGGGCCGCCCGGGCATGGAGCTCCCCTCGGCGGGCGGATGGAGCTGGCTGGCCCCTTGGCCCGCAGCCTGTCGCGGAGGAAGCATGCGCATGACAAAGGGTAACTCCCTGAACGCCGGGTCAAACAAGGCGCTGCGGCTTGTTGTCATCCCCACGAATCCGATCTCCGCGTACGAAGCCGCGGGGATCGACTGGCTGGAGTCGTACTACAATCCCACCGGAATGTTTGCCGAAGTCTTTGCTGTCAGCCCCCTGGAGAAGGGGCGCCGCCAGGCTCATGGCATGACCATTCTCGGCGTCAAGGAACGGAACTTTGGCACAGTGCTGAGGGAGTTGAAGCCCGATGTGGTCAGGGCTTATGGCGGATATTGGCAGTCGGATCTGGCCTGTTTGCACAGAATTCCCGGCGTGCCGGTAATCGTCAGTCAGCACGAGCCTCTGCCGATTCTTCCTCACAAGTCGATCCGGTATGCGGACCTGGTCATCTGTGTGTCGCCGTCTACGGCCGAGGCTGTCAAGGCGCGAGGGGTCGAGCCAGGCAGAATTCGAGTGCTTCCCAATCGAGTGGACACCCGCAAGTTTCATCCCATCGCGGACGGGAATGCTCTTGTGCAGGTGGGCGCACGTTTTCCGCCGGGCAGGCATATCCTGCATGTGGGGCGCCGCTCGCCGGAGAAGAATCTGGACACCCTCATCCGGGCGCTTCGCCATCTGCCTCAAGACTACAGCTGCATTTCCGTCGGCCAAGGCAGCGAAACGGCGCGATGCAAGGCTCTGGCGTCGCAACTCGCGGTCGGCAGTCGGTGCCACTGGATTGAATCCGTGCCGAACAGCGAACTGCCGCAATGGTACAGTTGGTGCGACTGCATGTGCACTCCGAGCCGCTATGAAGGTTTCGGGATCGTGTTCGTTGAGGCCGCAGCCTGCGGCGCCGCCATCGTGACCTCGGATATTGCCCCGATGAACGAATACCTCACCCATGGCGTCAGCGGGCATCTTGTACCGCGGTACGAAGATCCGGCTGCCCTGGCGCAGGCCATTCAGGCCGTGTGCGAGGATGCGCCCTACCGTCAGCGGCTTTCGCAGGGAGCCGTGGCCGCCGCAAAGCGCTTTGATTCCGCCGCCATCGACTTGCAGGAACACGGCATCTACGCCGAGGCTCTGCGGCTGTCGCCCCGGACCATTCCGGCATCCTCCCTGCGCCGGATCCGGCTGGCCCGCAATCTCGACAGGATAGGGGAGGTCGCCCGCACGCTGCGTTCAGGTGCCGCCCATCCGCGAAGATTCCTTGCCGGGGTGCGTCCGCGGGCCGGCGCTGCTGCGCGGGCTGTCTTCCACGGGATATGCCGCTGTGTGAACCGGGCCCTGCGCGTCGCCCCGGCGTGGGTGATGCCCGGCAGAGCCTATGCTCTGCTTTTGCAGCGCGTTGGAGGGCGATCCGGGGCCGAGCGGGTTCTGGAATGGCTGCGGCGTGCCGAACTCGGTTCAGGCGGCATATACGTGCACTCCGCGAGCGGCGTTGCCTATCCCGAAGTCTCGGGCTACCTTGTTCCCACGCTTCTAAAGCATGGCGAGGTGCGGCTGTCCCAGCGCATACTGACCTGGCTGCTGGCCATCCAACGGGCCGACGGCGCGTATCCGGATTACGAGGGTACGCCGCGCGTTTTTGACACCGGGCAGGTGCTGCGCGGCCTGCTGGCCGGCGCAGACACCATTCCGGGAGCGGAAGATGCCGCCCGGCGGTCCATGGAGTACCTCTTTGGCCAGATGGTTGACCAAGGCCGGGGCGGCTTCGGCAACTGTTACGACAAGTCCATCCCCGAGGCTGTAAACCTTTATGTGCTGCCCCCGCTCATCGAGGCGGCGCGGAGATTCAATGATCCGAGAGTGATTTCGGCAGCGAACGCGTGCCTCGAGTATCTCTGCCGCCACGAAACGTTCCTGCGGGTTGATGATCTGACCCACTTTCTCTGTTACGAGCTCGACGCCCTGATCGATCTGGGAAGGGGCGATCTTGCCGCGCCCGTGCTCCAGCGGATGCTCGGGGCGCAGCGGCCGGACGGTGCGGTGCGGGGCGTGGGCGGAGCACGGTGGGTCTGCTCGCCGGGCCTGGCCCAGCTTGCCATCTGCTGGTACAAGACCGGGCATCGGAAGGCGGCAGATAGAGCTCTGGCATGGCTGGAACGTCACCAGCGGCTGTCCGGGGGCTTTCTCGGAAGCTACGGGCGCGGCGCGGCCTATTTTCAGGATGTTGAACTGTCGTGGGCCGCCAAGTTCTTTCTCGAGGCTCATCTGCTGCGGATCTCATCCTTCATCGAGGAGCATATCGAAGAGTTCCCGTCGCACGTGGACCGGAGCGACGGCCGCTGCCGGTCAGTGGCCGCCGTGGTGAAGCCAGGGGACCGCATCCTGGAATGCGGCTGCGGCAAGGGACGATTCCTGAAGGCCATCAAGGATGCCTTGCCGGACGTCGAATGCACGGGCGTCGATATTTCTGAAAAGATGCTGGCTCACCTTCCGCCCGGAATCCGGGGGCGTCAGGGAGCGCTGGAGCAATTGCCGTTGCCCTCCGCGTCGTACGACGTCGTGTTCTCCGTGGAAGCCATAGAGCATTCCATCAACAAGGAAGCGGCCATTGCGGAAATGATCCGGGTTGCCAAGCCGGGCGGGTTCGTGATCGTCGTCGACAAGCAGAAGAGCCACTGGGGCGCCCTCAAGTGCCCACCGTGGGAACGATGGCCCGCCAGGGAGGAGATTGTCAAACTGCTTCAAAGAGAGTGTGACGACGTTTCGGCGCAGCCGGTTGATTATGGCGTTCGCGATGTGGACGGTTTGATGCTCGTGTGGCAGGGCCGGAAGAGAAGCCGCCTGTCGGGCGCGGGCTGGAATCGGCAATTGGTGCGGGATTCGACCCGCAGGGAGGTGCTTGACCACGTGACGCACGCCCGCCTCTCGGAGTGGGCGCAGTGCATGCTGTCCAACACGTCCCCCGGGCAGCGGGTGCTTGAGATCGGCGGTGGCACGGGAGAGATCTCCTTGCACCTCGCCAATGCCGGAAGGATCGTGTCGGTCCTGGACATTGATCAAGACAGCCTCGACTTCGTCCGGTCCTGTGCCGGGGATCTGGGGCTTTCCATAGATACAATCCTCTCCGACGCAACCGTGCCGCTCGCCATGACGGACGGTCAGTTCGACTGCGTGTGGAGCGCGGGGCTGCTGGAGCACTTTAACGCTGCGGAGAGGATGCCAATTCTGAGAGAGTGGGCAAGAATCACCTCCGATGCGCTCATCATCCTGGTGCCCAACGCCTCCTGTCTGCCCTACCAGATCTGGAAGCAGCGCGAAGAAGCCGCCGGCACGTGGCCGTACGGCATCGAAACTCCTGTCGTGTCGCTGCAAAAAGAACTGCTGGCCGCTGGCATGGCCCGGGTTGAGGAGTTCTCTGTGGGGATCCGGCATGCGCTCTCTTTCCTGCCCCCACGCGACCCCTTACGCAAGGCCCTCGAGGCCCTGGCGAAGAACCGTGCTTCCGATTGGATGCAGGAAAGCAACCAGGGCTATCTCCTGGTCACGATCGGCCACAAGGGCCCGCGAAGGGGGGGAGACGCCAGATGTCCGTCAGCCCCCTAGTATCGATCGTGCTGCCCGTTCACAACGGCGAGCGCTTCCTTCGCCAGTCCCTTGAAAGCTGTCTCAGCCAGAGCCTGACCGATTGGGAACTTATCGTTGTGGACGACGCATCGGAGGACGGCACGGCAGCCCTGATCCGCGAACATGGAAGGAAGGACCGCCGGATAAAATCCCTTCGGCACGAGACGAACCGGAAGCTCCCCGGCGCGCTCAACAGCGGCTTCGCGATGGCATCGGCCCCCTATTGGACCTGGACCTCCGACGACAACATGTTCAGGCCCCGTGCCCTGGAAACGATGGCTGGCTTTCTGGAGGCGCATCCCGCAGTCGATCTGGTCTACACGGATTTCACCCAGGTGGATGATGCCGGAAAGGAGATCGGGCACGTGGCCGTCAGGGAACCCGACGCATTGGGTTTTCGTGAAAACAGCGTGGGCGCGTCGTTTCTCTTTCGGCGTGCGGCCCATGCGGCCATCGGCGGCTATCCTGAAGACCTGTTTCTCGTCGAAGACTATTATTTCTGGCTTCGTGCGGCCGACTTGCTCGCCATGCGCACGCTGCACGAGGATCTCTACTTGTACCGGATTCACCACAAATCTCTTTCCCAGACGTTTCGGGACCGGACCGGCCTTGCAGAGATCGCGCTGAAGCGCGCGCTGCTACTCACGCGCAGGAGGGTGCTTCGCGCCGGCATCCATTTCAATCTAGGTGCCTACGCCCTTCAGCGCGCCCGGATCTCCGAGGCCCGCGCGCACGCGCTCATGGCTTTGAGAATGGCGCCGGCGGCAACGCTGCGCCACGCCTCCAAGCGCATGCTGATGAAGATGCTTTTTCGATGAATCCATGAAGGCGCAGGCGTATGACGAAGAATACTTTGAACGCATGGCTGGCGGCTGGAACGCCGTATCCTTTCCGATCATCGCATCCCTCGTCCGCCCTCTGCTGGAAGAAAACGCGCCGCAGGACGTGCTGGATTTCGGATGCGGCAGCGGCACCTATGCCGACACCCTTAAGGCGACGGGCGCCAGAGCGGATGGCTGCGATACGTCCGCCGCGGCCGTTCGGAGAGCCGGCGGCAAGTATCATCGGGCGTTCTGCATCGGCGGCTCTTCTGAGCTGGCCGCGGAAAGATATGACTTCATCTTCTCGACGGAAGTGCTGGAGCACATCAATAACCACCGCGAGGCGCTGGCGGATCTCCATCGTTCTTTACGCCCCGGGGGCGTTCTTTTCCTGACAACAACCGCCTACGGGCCATCGATCTTTACCATGCTGTACGCTGCGAAGAGCGGCGGATTGACTCCTCTCAAGATCTTCTCCCGCTGCGCCGACTGGTTTCGAGGGTACTTTTCAGAATCCAGGCGCGACAGTTTCATACGCGCATGGTGCTTTGAACCGCTGGGCGGGCATCTTCACGGATTTGTAAGAAGCAAGCTTCTGGATGACGTCAGGCGCGCCGGCTTCTCGATAGAGAAGCATGGTGATTTCTATCCTTTTGAACCCCTGCAGCTGCCCTTTCTCTATTCGCATACGATCAGAGGGGTGACTCGTGAGAAGGAGTGGTCGGCGGCGAAGAAGAGCTTCGCTGTGCTGCTGCACCTGCTGGCCGCCCCGCTGAACAGGCTGCTAAGAATGACAGGCCTGCTGGCCAATAACCTTTTTCTCGTTGCCAGGAAGCATGATGAAGATCGCCATCCTGACCGTTGACCATCGAGCCGAGTCCGGCCGGTACGAAGAGCCGCTCCCGCGTTTCCATCCGGCGGTCACCGATTTGCTGCACGGGTTCGAGGGCTGTGACTGCGAGATCCATGTCATCAGCTGCGGCAAGAAGCCCCTGGCGTCCCCAGGCAGGCTGGGCGCCAACATCACCTTCCATGGTTTAGCGGTGCCTCAGGTCGGATGGCTGCGAACGCTCTATTCCGGATGTATCCTTGGAATCAGGAATACGCTCCGTGCCATCGGGCCGGATATCGTTCACGGTCAGGGGACCGAACGGTACTGCGGCATGGCAGCCGCACTCTCGGGATATCCCAACGTAGTCACTGTGCACGGCAACATGCGAAGCGTGGCAACGTCCTTGAACGCAAAGGCATTGTCATACCTCTGGATGTCCGCGCGGCTGGAGCGGTTCGCACTGGCACGCGCCGACGGCGTGGTGTGTCTTTCGTCCCTCAGCAGGAAGCTCGTGCAGCCCCTCAATCGTCGCGTGTGGCAGATCCCGAATGCGGTGGACGCGGCACTCTTTAATGTGCCAGGACGGTCCGACGGCAGGACTCTGCTCTGCGTGGCGGACGTCATCCCGTACAAGAATCAAATCGGCCTGATCGAAGCGCTGGACGGTTGGGATCCGATTCGCAAGAGCCAGCTGGTCTTTGCGGGGAGGCTGCCCGACAAGTCTTTGTATGCCGAAAGGTTTCTTGCGATGGTGAAGGAGCGAAGCTGGTGCCGCTACGAGGGAGCCGTCGATCGGGCGAGGGTCGCCGGACTTCTTCAGACGGCGGCGGCGGTCATCCATCCATCCCTCGAGGATAATTGCCCGATGGTCATCCTGGAGGCCATGGCTGCCGGTGTTCCCGTCGCCGCATCCGGGATCGGGGGAATCCCGGATATCATCCGGGACCGACAAAGCGGCCTAATCTTTGATCCCCTGTCGCAGGAAAGCATCAGGCAGGCCGCCCGCGTCCTGCTGGAGGACCCCGCGGCTGCGCGTGCGCTCGCCGAGGGCGGCAGGGCCGCCGCTGTGGAACGGCATGCCCCGGAAAAGATCGCCCTTGAGCACCTTCGCGTGTATGGCGAAGTCCTTGCCGGGCGCTGACCCTTTCGAGTCGTCAACGCTGCCAGTCCGACCATGAAGTTCTCAATCGTAACCCCGGTCCTGAATGGAATGCCGGATATCAGGCGCTGCGTCGGCTCCGTCCGTAATCAGCGTCCCGTGGAAGTGGAGCACATCGTCGAGGACGGGTGCTCCACGGACGGAACTGTGCAATGGCTCTCCGGGCAGGCCGATGTACGCGTTAAAAGCGGCCCGGATCAAGGGATGTACGATGCGATCAACCGCGGGTGGTCGCGGGCTGACGGCGACGTGCTGTCGTGGCTCAATGCGGATGAACAGTACACCCCGGGCGCCCTGCGCAGGGTGGAAAAGGAGCTGGCCGAACACCCCGATGCGGACATCATCTTTGGGGACTGCATCCTGGTGAATTCCGCCGGGGAGGCCGTGGCGGCCCGCCGGGAGATTCCGTTGCGCGCCTGGTATGTGGCAAACGGCATTCTGTACGCCCAGAGCGGGGCGATGTTCTTTCGGCGGCGCGTGGTCGAGACGTGGGGCGGGATCGATTCGTCCCGCCGGATCGCGGGCGACATGGCGTGGGTCCTGCGCCTGCTGAAGGCAGGTGCGCGCATCCGCCACATCCCAAGCTTTCTGGTTCTGTTTACGGTCTCGGGTCGCAACCTCTCGCTGGATCCGCGCGCCGCGGATGAGATTCGGCAAATCCGGGCGGCCAGCGGAGGGTATCGATCCGCGGCCGCGCGGAGCATTCCGCGCGCTTTGCGGTGCCTTGAAAAAGCCTTGCGCGGCTGCTATCAATGGCGCCGCATCCGCTACGGCTATGTGCTTGACGAAACCGGGCGGCTGAAGGATCACAGCGCGCGGACGGGACCGTTTTGGCGGTGGGCCTGAAGACCCGCCTTCTTTGTCTCTCCGCGGGCGGCGTCCGGAGTTGAACCTTGCCGGCTCTGACCTACACTTTGGCCGACCAGGGCGCCCCGGGCGAGCGTCGCTTTCCGTCTGGTCGGGTGCCGCGACAACTGCTGATGCCGGGAGTGAAGAGTGATGCTTAAGGTTCTTGTTGTGGGCCAGACGCCACCGCCCTTTGGTGGGCAGGCGGCCATGATCCAGATGCTTCTGGAGGGACACTACCAGAGCATAAAGCTGTATCACGTACGCATGGCTTTTTCGAAGGAGATGGACGAGATCGGACGGGTCAGGCTTGGAAAGGTATTCCATCTCTTCGCCGTGATTGGCCGGATCTGGTGGAATCGGTTCCGGCATGGCATCCGGGTGCTTTACTACCCGCCCGCCGGACCAGACCGTGTGCCGATCTACCGGGACATGGTCATCCTGTTGGCCACCCGATGGCTCTTCACGAAAGTGGTCTTCCACTTCCATGCCGGGGGACTTACGGATATCCTGCCGAGGCTCACGCTCCCGGAAAGAATCCTCTTCCGGTGCGCCTACTCTCATCCGACATGCGGGATACAGCTTGCGTCCGGAACTCCCCCGGATGCGGAGCGTCTGGAGGCCGAAAGAAGGGTCGTAATCCCTTATGGGCTGGATGACCTCTACCCCTCCTATGTGCGGTCAAGAGCCGCAAACTGTCCGCCCAGAATCCTGTTCATGGGCGTGCTCAGGGCCTCGAAAGGGGTTATGGTCCTGCTCGAGGCGAGCCGCCAGCTCAAGAGCATGGGGGTTCCGTTTTCGCTGGAGCTGGTGGGCCGCTTTCAATCACCGGCGTTTGAGGCGGAGGTCCGGCGTTTCACGAGCGAGTCTCAGCTCCTGGAGCACGTCTCGTTCCCCGGGGTACGGACCGGGCCCGATAAATGGGACTGTTATGCCCGCGCCGACCTGTTCTGTTTTCCAACATATTTCGAATCGGAGGGGCTGAGCGTGGTTGTGCTGGAGGCGATGATGTTCGCTCTGCCCGTTGTGGCGACGCAATGGCGTGGCATCCCGTCTCTGGTGAGGGAGGGTGAAACGGGGCACCTGGTTGCGGTGCGCGATGCCAAGGCCTTGGCCGACCGGATGGCGAAGTTGCTCGCGAATGCGGAGGAACGCCAGCGCATGGGCCAGCGCGGCCGCGAGATCTTCCTGCAGGATTTCACGGCCGATCACTGGCACTCGCAAATGGAAGACGCCCTGGCGGGCTGTGCCGAGGCCCCGATGACGACTGCGGGTAAGCCCCGCGCTGAGCGGATCGGCTAAGATGCTGCACGGAACAACACTGCTGAACATCAGTCGACATTTCCGGAAGAAACGTATTGCCAGATTCAAGGCCGACATGCAGGTGAAAGAGTCTGACACGATTCTGGACGTGGGGGGGCTGCCTGAGATGTGGATGGGCACAGGCTTGGAGCACCGCGTAACGTTCCTCAATCTGAACCTGCCGGAAGTCCCGTCCACGCCCTTCCGGTGGGTGCGGGGAGACGCCTGTGCCATGACCATGTTCGAGGACAAGTCCTTCGACGTCGTGTTCTCGAATAGCGTCATTGAGCACGTGGGCGAGTTCGGGCAACAGCGGCGAATGGCGTCGGAAGTGGAGCGAATCGGCAAGCGCTATTGGGTCCAGACACCGTACAGGCACTTCCCTTTGGAACCGCATTTTGTCTTTCCGTTCTTCCAGTACCTTCCCGTGGCCCTGAAGCTGGGCGTCGCGCGGACATGGCCGTTTTCGTTCGCCAGATACTGCCGCATGGACGTAGACTACGAAGCGACACACATCTGGCTGTTGAGCCGGCGTGCCATGCAGGAGCTGTTTCCAGAGTCCAGGATCCTGAAGGAGTCTCTGCTCGGCCTGCCCAAGTCTCTCATAGCGATGAAACCATGAAAGAGCCCACTCCTCGCACCCATCGCATCTACCTGAACTCATTGAGCGGCGAAGACTACCTTCGCCCGCTGCGAGAAGGCCTCGCGTGGACCACGCTCGTGTCAAAGCTCGCGGCGTCCGATCGCGTATTCATAAAGCCGAACCTTACATTTCCGGTCTTTCGTGAAGGGGTGATGACAAGCCCGGCATGCGTTGAGGCACTGGTCGTAGCCTTGAAGGACTACACCGGTCGAATCACGATCGGGGAAGCGGACTCCGGGGGATACAACCGGTTCAAAATCGATGAAGTTCAGGAGCGCATAGGACTGAAAGCCCTTGAGAAGCGGTACGGCGTCCGCGTTGTCAATCTGAGCCATTTGGCCCAGCGCCAGGTCGAATTCCAGTGGAAGCGTAGCACGCTGTCGTTCCCGTTCCCCGTGTCGCTCATGGAGGAAACCGATGTGCTTGTGTCGGCGGCCGTACCCAAGATTCATATGAACACTCTCGTGAGCATGACGGTGAAGAATCTTTGGGGGTGCATTCCTGAGCCGCCCGCTCGCCTCCGCCTTCATCCGTGTCTGCCGGAGGTCCTGCTGGCGATTACGGGTCGGTTCAAAAGAACGATCGGACTGGTGGACGGGCGTTACGGGTTGAACCGCAGCGGCCCCATGCGTGGGGACCCGGTGAGTTTGAACTGGCTTATGATGGGCGACGACTTCCATGCGACCGACGTGGCCTGCTGCCAGCTGATGCAGGTGGACCCCCGGCGGGTCAGGCACCTGAGGAACGAGGGATCTCCGGACTATCGCATGCCCGCGCTCGCGGATCTCCAGTTCAGCCAGGATTGGAGGCCCTTCGTCAAGGAGCCGTTCTATCTCAAGCGCGCCTGGACCGATTATCCAGGGCTCCTGGCCTTTCGTTCTCCCGCCCTGACCTACCTGGCCTATTTCTCGCCCCTGTCCAGTGTCCTGCACAAGATCCTGTATCTCTTCCGTGAGCCATTCTACGATTACCGTGCTCCCGGGGAGACTCGCCGGTGATACTTCACACGATGGGCTGGGGCCCGACGCGCTCCGCCGGTGTTGCCGCTGAGGCGCCGCATGCAGGACGCCACAAAAAGAGTGGATGGAATCGGCCACAGCGCAGTATGCTGGAAGAAATCTTGAATGGTAACTGGGAGTTGTTCCGATGAATATGTGCAGAGTCCTGGTGACAGGTGCGGGGGGCTTTATCGGAAGCCACATGGTTCAGTACCTTGCGAAGCACGGGTGCTGGGTCCGTGGCGTCGATCTCGTGCCCCCTGAATTCATGCCGACGGCGGCGAACGAGTTTCTGCAACTCGACCTGCGGCGCCGGGAGAACTGCCTTGAAGCGACCAAGGGAATTGAGGAGGTCTACACGTTCGCAGCCAACATGGGCGGCATCGGCTTTATCCAGAGGACCGGGCACGACGCGGAGATCATGAGGGATAATGTCCAGATCAATACGCACATGCTGGATGCGGCCCGGGAGCACGGCATCCGTCGGCTATTCTACTCCTCGTCGGCGTGCGTCTACCCGACCTTCAGGCAGGAGCGCGCCGATATCTCCGGCCTGAAGGAAGGCGATGCCGTGCCAGCTCAGCCGGACAATGACTACGGCTGGGAGAAGCTGTTCACGGAAATCCTTTGCCGTGCCTACACCCGGGACTATCAGCTCATCACGCGCGTGGCCCGTTTCCACAACATTTACGGCCCGTGCGGCACATGGGTGGGCGGGCGCGAGAAGGCTCCGGCTGCCATCTGCCGGAAGGTCGCCGAGACGCCCGATGGCGGCAGCATGGAGATCTGGGGCGATGGCCTGCAGACCCGCTCCTTTTGCTTCATTGATGACTGCGTCGAGGGAGTCTTCCGCCTGATGCACAGCGCCGTTGACGAGCCGATCAATATCGGCAGCGATGAAATGGTTACTGTGAATCAGCTGGCCGACCTGGCGATTGCGGCAAGCGGGAAACGCATTCAGAAGCGATGCGACCTCACAAAACCCCAGGGCGTCCGGGGCCGGAACAGCGACAACACGCTGATTCGGCAGAAGCTCGGCTGGGCCCCTTCTACATCGTTGCGCGCCGGCATTGCAAAAACCTACCCTTGGATCGCAGCGCAAGTTGAGAAGAAGCTGCCCCGGAATGCGCAGTCGTGAACAGCAGCCCTGACGTCCCGGCCGTCAACGTCCTGGGCACACGGATCAGCGCACTGAATCCGAAGGGCGCTATTGATCTGGTGGAGCATTGGATCAACCGGGGCGCTTGCGGTTCCTACGTCTGCGTCACGGGCGTGCATGGAGTCATGGAGGCGTTCCGCAACGCGAAGATACGGAAGATCTTCGATCAGGCGGACGCCTGCGTTCCGGACGGCATGCCCATGGTCTGGCTCGGAAGGCTTCAGGGCTTCCGCGCCATGGATAGGGTCTATGGCCCCGACCTGATGCTGGCCCTGCTGAGGCGCTCGGCCGAGAGGGGCTACACGAACTACTTCTACGGCGGCGGGCCGACCGTTGCAGAAGAATTGAAGGATCGGATGCAGCGCCGGTTTCCGGGCCTGCGCGTCGTAGGCACCTTCTGTCCCCCCTTTCGTCCGCTGACGCCAGAAGAAGAGGCCCGAGTAGTTGCAGACATCAACGAGAAGCGCCCCGACTTGCTCTGGATCGGACTGAGCACCCCGAAGCAGGAAATCCAGATGGCGGCGTTCAGTTCAAAGGTTCTGGCGCATGTCATGCTCGGGGTGGGCGCGGCTTTTGACTTTCATACCGGTCGAGTCAGGCAGGCGCCGCGCTGGGTTCAGCGCTGCGGCCTCGAATGGCTGTTCAGGCTTTGCATAGAGCCGCGACGGCTCTGGAGGCGCTATTTGCGAAACAACCCGCTCTTCCTCTGGCACGTTTTCCTCCAATGGACCCGATTGCGGAAATATCCTGCCGCCGCGGATCAATGACCATGACTCACGATCAAAGAAACAGGGCCATGTTGCTGGGCGTAATCGTGGCGCTCATCTTTGTGATGTTTCACCTGCTTGGCAACACGTTCCAGAATGTTCCGACCCGCTCGGTCTTCGTGTGGATGGTCATGCGGTGGCAGGATCCGGCCTTTGGCGCGGACTATTCGCACGGCTGGCTGATTCCCATCGTGAGCCTGGCGGTGGTCTGGTATCGCCGGAAGGAGTTGGCGGCTGCCCCTCGCGGGGCCGCTGCGGCCGGATTGGTGTGGGTCGCCGCTGCGCTCGCCCTTCATTGGATCGGCGCGCGCATCCAGCAGCCGCGGCTTTCGCTATTCAGCTTCGCGCTCCTGCTCCTGGCCATTCCATATTCCTTGTACGGCGCGGCCGTGGCCCGCCTGTTGGTGTTTCCCTGCGCGTACCTGCTGTTCTGCATTCCATGGAACTTCCTGGACACACTTTCATTCCCCTTAAGAATGCTGTCCGCTCGGGTCTCTACGGCGCTGCTGGTGGGGCTCGGGCTCGACGTCCAGCGCTCCGGATCAGCCATACATGTCGGGGGCGGCCTGGCGCTGGACGTGGCGGACCCCTGCAGCGGCTTGCGCTCGCTGCTGGCAATGATGGCCCTGGTTGCGGCGTATGCCTTTTTTACCCAGCGGTCGCTGATGAGGAAATGGGCGCTCTTTCTTCTGTCCATCCCTGTCGCCATCCTGTCGAACGTCGTGCGGATCACGACGATTGCCCTTGTGGGCCAGGCGTTCGGCATGGCGCAGGCGATGAAGATCTACCATGACTACTCCGGCTATCTGATCTTTGTCGCCGGCACGCTTATGGTTGTCGGGGCCGGGCAGTTGCTGAATCGTGACTACAGGGAGTTTGCCGCAAGATGGAAACACGCTTCCTGAAACTCCACGCTCCGCACCTCCTCATCATTGTGATGATGTTGGGCACGACGCTGGCGCTGCCGCGTGGCACCACGGTCTCGGTGGAGGACCTGCCAGGGATCAGGATGGCGCTGCCGGCCGTTGTGGGGGAGTGGACGGGTCACGAGTTTGTCTTCTGCCACAACCCGGGGTGCAACGCAAGGTTCAGAGCCGATAAACTGGCCGACCCGCAGACCTGTCCACGATGCGGTCAGAAGCTCCATCCGATGAGCCTCCTTGAATATCAGGGGCTTCCCCATGACACCACCTTCCTGAAGTCGGTGTATGTCAACCGCGTCGGCGAGCTTGTCAACGTTTCGGTTGTTGTAAGCGGAAAGGGGCGGGAAAGCATCCATCCTCCGCATGAATGTATTGTGGGCCAGGGCAATAACATTGTCGGCCAGCGCGTCTTGAAAGTGTCCATGGGAGGGGAGCGGACGTTGTCGGTCATGGTTTTCGACGTCGTCCGCTACACCAGGATGCCAGACGGCGGGCTACGCGAAGAATGGAGCTATCTTGCCTACTGGTTTGCCAGCCACGGGAGGGAGACTCCCTACACCAGCGAACGGATGTTCTGGATGGCGTGGGATCAGCTTTTTCACAATGTCGTCCACAAGTGGGCTTACATCGCAGTGCTTGGAAGCAGGGACAAGAGCTCCACTGCGTTCGAGTCTTCTCTTTCCGAATTTGTCCGACAGTTCTATCCGCTGATGTCCGAGTGAGAGCCCGCAGTGCGTTCGGCGCTTGGCTAATACGCTCCCCGGGCGAACAGGACAACCCAGAACGTCTTGAGCAGGATCTTCACGTCCATCAGCCAGCTCTGGTTGCGCAGGTAGTACAGGTCCAGGACGCACATGTTGTGAAAGTCCAGGTCGCTGCGGCCTGACACCTGCCACAGGCACGTAAGTCCCGGCATGCCATGATGCCGGCTATAGTGCCACTCCTCGTAGTAGTTCTCGAAATCGCGCCGCGGCAGAGGGCGCGGCCCCACCAGCACCATCTCCCCCCGCAATACGTTCAGCAGCTGCGGCATTTCGTCCAGGCTGAAGCGCCGCAGGAACCTGCCCGCCGGCGTGATCCGCGGGTCCCTGCGGATCTTGAACAGCCCCCCGCCGGACTCGTTGAACTCCTCCATCTGCGCGAGCATTTCCTCCGCGTGATCGTACATCGTCCGGAACTTGAACATCTGGAAGGGCTTGCGATTCACCCCCATGCGCTCCTGCACAAACAGGGCCGGCCCGCGGCTCGTTGCACGGATCAGCAGAGCGAGAAGTCCCAGCACGGGCGAGATCAGGGCCAGGCCTAGCGCGGCTAGAATCAGGCCGCACGCCTGCCGCAGCGGCAAGGTCGCCGCGACGCGGGAAGGCGCTTCGAAATGCACCAGCGGCAGAGCGTGGACCATGTCCGCAGGCTGGCCCGCGCGAGCCACCATTACTTCCAGGTGCGGGGAGAGGATCTTGGCCGCAACGTCGAGGCGGTCGGTAAGCTGGAGAAACTGCATGACCTGCGGCATGCTCCAGCGCATATCGGCGGTCACGATCATGCTGGCTCCGTGCTTCCGCACGAGCGCCTCGGTTTCCTGAAGCGCTGCCTCGAAAGTCGTCGTCGTGCCCGCCGTGTAGGTTGCCGCGAGGTGGACCCCGTGGGGCTCGACCTCGCGCAAATACCGCTCCAGCCATTCGAATTCCTTTCCGCATCCCACCAGCACGGCGCCCGGCCGCGCCATGCCGTACCTGTCCCGTAGCCACTGCAGGATCCGTTCCGCGCCAGCGCGAAACGCGAGGCAGAACAGGAAGTTCAGGAAGATCACCGTCGCGAAGAAGCTTCGCGGGTGAAACACGTTGCGGCTCAGGTAGAAATACGCATAGAAGAGCCCGAGCGCGCACAGGTTCGCGACGAGGACGTTCCAGGCCACGGGCCGTTTCCGCAGAAAGCGCAGCCCGGGGTACAGGTCGCGCAGCGCATACAGGAGGCAGAGCGTGATCGTGAGGAGCAGGGTGATGCGGAAGGCGCTGGCCTGGTAGAAGAATTCGAGCGGCTCGCCCAGTTCGCCCGTGGACCGCACTCCGAGCCACTGGTTGAGATGCGCGAAGGCCTGCTCCCCCCACTCGAAACGAAAGCGCAGCATCAGGGTCGTGAAGTACGCCGTGGCCACGGCCGCGATATCCGCGGCCGCCTGAAACAGCCAGAGCCGCTTGATTCCGTCAGTGCTTCTCACGTCATGGACTATACCAGCATGGCAGGCGCAGTGACAAGCGGGGCGGAAAAGGTGGGAGGTGGGAGGTGGGAGGTGGGAGGTGGGAACGGGGAACTCGGAAGGGGGAAGGGCGTTCTTAATCGTAATCCTAATCATAATCATAATCTCCCGCCGGTCAGGAGGAAGAAGATTACGATTATGATTATGATTAAGATTATGAGGGAAGGGGGGGGCTCTCACGCCCTGAACAGCGCGCCCATTTTGCGGCCGAGGAGGAGGCTGCAGCCCAGAATGGTAACGGTGAGGAAGGCCATGGCCCACACGCCCAGCGCGGCCGCGAGATGGCGGCCGGTGCCAATGAGCTGGAAGAGCTCGTAGATCGTCTTCGTGATCGGGTAGCAGTCCGCCCGCTGCGCGAGCATCAGGCTGTCGGAGACTTCCAGCATGCTGAAGGCGAAGGCCAGCAGCGCGCCGGCGATGAGGTTGGCGGCGATTAGCGGCAGCGTGATGCGGCGCGCCGTCACCAGCGGCGACGCGCCCAGGCTGGCCGCCGATTCCTCCAGCGCGACGGAGGTCTGCTGCAGGCCCGCGACGGCGGCCCGCACCATGTAGGGCAGCCGCCGCACGGCGTAGGCAATGACGAGAAACAGCGCCGGGTTGGCGCGCACGTCGAGCAGCGACTGCCAGAAGGCGCTCTCTTTGACCCACCTCATGTTGCTCAGCTGCGAACTGATGGAGAGGTAGCCGAACGCCATGACGAGGCCCGGCACGGCGAGCGGAATCATGGCGAGCGCGTCGAGCAGGCCGCGCGGCCGGATCGTGGAGCGCACGACGACGAAAGCGATGGCGAGCCCCATGAACAGGTTCAAGAACACCGCCAGCGATGAGAGCAGAAGACTGTTGCGGATGCTGCTGACGGTCATGCTGTGCCCCAGCGCCTCGCTGTAGTTGCCCGCCGTCCAGCTCTCGGGCAGCACGGTCCGGTACCAGCCGCCCGGCGCGCTGAAGCTGGTGAGAATCACGCCCGCATGCGGCACGAGCGCCACGGCGATGACGAGCACGAACGGCAGCAGGGCCGCCGCGCCGCGCCAGCCCGACAGCCGCCGCGCCGCGTACTGCACGCCTGCCTTGCCCTGCATCGCATACGCGGCCCGCCCGAACGTCAGCCGGGTGGCGCCGTAGAGGAGCACGCTGCTGAGCAGCAGGACGAAGACGAGCGCGTACGGCTGGGGGTTGGATCCGATTTCCTTGAGCGCGTCGTACACCTGCACGGGGGCGCAGCGGGTGTAGTTCATGATCAGCGGCGTTCCGAGCTCTGTGAAGCTCCAGATGAAAACCAGCGTGCCCCCCGCGAACAGCCCCGGCATGATCAGCGGCAGGACGATGCGGCGGAAGCGCGTGAAGCCGGCGCCGCCGAGGTTGGCCGCCGCCTCCTCCATCGCGGGGTCCACGTTGGCCAGCGCGGCCGCGAGGTTGAGGTAAAGGATCGGGTATAGCGACAGGGCCTGCAGCAGGACCACGCCCGCATAGCGGCCGCGCCCGAGCCAATCGACGGGCCCCAGCCCCAGTAGCGCGTTCAGCGTGCCGTACTGGCCGAGAAACTGCTGGAATCCGATCGCCCCGACAAAGGGCGGCAGCACCATGGGCACAAGCAGCAGCGCGCCCGCCAGGCCCTTGCCCGGGAAGTCGTAGCGATGGGCCAGCCAGGCCAGCGGCAGAGCGATGAGCAGCGCAAGGCCCGTCGTGCCGGCCGCCAGCTTCGCGCTGTTGAAGAGGCCCTCCGCGTAGATCGGGTTCCGGAACACGCCGGCGAGGTAGCGCAGCGTGAACCGCCCCTCCACGACGAACCCGCCCCGCAGCACCTGCCACAGCGGCCACAGAAACAAGGCCGCGAAGAGGGCCACGAGCACGCCGAAAAGAAGCCATGCTGTCGAGCGCCGCATCATGAAGCTCCGCCTCCTTCCGCCATGCGCCGGGCCGCGCGATAGCTGTCGCGGAAGAAAAGGGTCCACTCGCGCACGTAATCCGCGGGGTCATGGCGCTTGCCGATATCCGGGGCGGAGGCCCACGTGAGCGGCTCGGGCCGGTCCGGCATGCGCCCGAGCTGCTCCAGCGCGGCGAGCTGCGCGGCGGGGCCGCCGTGCGCGAGGATCGCCTTCCACGCGGCCCGCAGCTCCTCGCCGGAATCAAGGCACATGGCGCGCACCAGCTCGCGCTGCACGCCAAAATGCCCCGCCGTCCAGCGCGGATGGTACACGAACTTGCGCGCCAGCTCGTACGGATTCACGTCCGGGTCGCCCAGGGCGTCGGTTGTAAAGGCGGCGAGTGCCACGTAGTTGCTCTGCAGGCCTGGATCTTCCGACGGGTAGAAGTCGCGCCGGATGGGAAGGCGCCGCAGCGCGTAGCGGGCCGGGCCACCCTCCGCGCCGGCGCGGTAGTTCCAGATCTTCTGCCCCTCCGCGCCGAGCACGAACCGGATGAACCGCACCGCCACCTCGCGCTGCGGCGCGCCGCGCAGCAGGCTGATCGGGTCGGCGCTGACGCCCGAGCCGCCGGACGGCGTCACGTACGCCATGCGCGCCTCGCCGCGCGGCCCGCGGCTGACTTCCACCTGGTACCGTCCATAGAAATCGATCGCAAGCCCCGCCGCCGCGTCGCCCATGCCCACGTCCACCGGCACTTTGCTCGAGGAATCCGTGAAGTAGCGCGCGTTCGCGCCGATGCGCTGCACCAGCCGCACGCCGCGGAGCCACCCGTCTTCCACCGCGCGCTGGTAGGCTTCGGGCACCCCGCCGGGAACTCCGCCGGGCGGCAGCTTTGCCTTGGCGATGCTGGATTCAAACACCTCGATTTGCGCGTCCGTGAAGCCGGCCGCGGAGACGGCCCGGTAGCACTGCTCGTGGATGATCATTTCGAACGCCTTGGCCACGCTGCCGCTCTTGGTCGGGTCGGTGATGCCGATCTGGCCGGTATAGCGCGGATCGGTGAGGTCGTCCCAGCGCGCGGGCGGCGGCAGCCCCAGCTCCCGGATGCGGTCGAGGTTGTAGCAGATGCCGAACGTGCTCAGCGCATTGCCGAAGAATGTCGCGCTGCGCCAGGTTTCGCCGCTGAGTGCCTCGGGGATCAGGATGGCGCCGCTGCTGTTCGTGAGGGTGTCCGGCGGCGGCGCCTCCGGCGGCCAGGGCGCCACGGCGAGCCCCTGGCCGACGGCCTTGCCGTGGTCATACGACCCGCCGCCGAAGAAGAGGTCAATTTTGCTGCCGAACGCGGAAGGATTGTCCAGCGCCCGGAACTGCCTGTGAAGCCGGCTCTTCAGTTCCCAGGCCGCCAGCGCCCCGGCGTTGGTGCGGATGTCGGGCGGCGGTGCATCGGGCTTGAACTTTGCATCGAGAATCATGTCGCCGCCCCCGGCCGGCCAGGGCGATCCCTGCGCCTTCCACCAGGCCTTGAATGCGGCAGCGTATTCGCCGCCGAGGTAGCGCATGATCTCGGTCGTGCCGCCAATGTTGCGCCAGTCCACCTTGACCGGCTTTCCATATTCGTGCGCATGCCAGTCGGAGAATGCCCGGCCGAACTCCTGCCGGATCGCCTCGTTGTGGGGCGAAATCACGACCAGCACCGGATCGCCCGGCTTCCACGCCGCGGCCGCCTGCTGGGTGCGGAACACAAACGGCAAAGCGATCACCGCCGCCGCTGCAAACAGGATGAGCAGATTCTTCAAGCCATGTCCTCGTCTTGTCGGGGACTCTCCTCCCCCCCCGTGTTCCCAATATACCGGACCGGCTCGCTCCGCTCCTAGTCTTAATCCTAATGGCGCTTACTTATAGCTCCCTTTGGGACACCGGACGGCGGCTGGGGACAGCCGCCCTCAAGGAAAACGGCCGCATTCCCCTATTTGGAGGGCGGGCGGCCTCGACCGCCGTGAGCTTAAGTAAGCGTCATTCAGTCCTAATCCTAATCTTAATCTCCCGCCCCTCCGGTCGCTGTTAAGAGAAGAGAGATTACGATTAAGATTAAGAGATGGGCGGAAGGTATGAGCAGGAGCGCCCCGTTCGCCTTGGTTGCGGGGCGCATGTGAGTTCCGGGGAGGTGTTCGTTCAGGCGCGTTTCGTTATCTCCGCGACGAGGGCGTCGCGTCTCCAGGAGCACGGCAACGAGCGAAATCAGACGTTCCGCTGGAGTCGCGGTGCCCCACCGCGTTCGCTCCGAGCTTCGCCGCATCTCACCCGGACGGCGATCCCCGGAACTCACATGCGCACCTTCTTTGCTCATCCTACCGTTAAACTTTTGACAATAGACACATCTTCTGCCAGTATGTCTTCCCATAGTGCATGCCACAAGAAAAATGCCGCAGTCTGTGCTCAGGCGACTGACCAAGTATCTGGCCTACGCGCAGATGATGTACGCGCGCGGCGCGGAGTGGGTGTCGTCGCAGGAAATCGGCGACGCGCTGGGGATGACCAGCTCGACGGTCCGGCAGGACTTGACGCATCTGGATTTCTCCGGCACATCGAAGAAGGGCTACGCCACCGGCGGCTTAAAGGCGGCCCTCGACGACGTCTTGGGCGCGGATGCGGTGTGGAGCATGATCGTGGTCGGCGCAGGAAACCTGGGCAGCGCCCTCGCGCTGCACGAGGAATTCGGCCGGCGCGGCTTTCTGCTGCATGGCATTTTTGATACCGACCCGCGCAAGATTGGCCGTAAGTTCGGCGACTTTCAGGTGCAGTCTCTGGACGACCTGCCGTCCTTCGTGGGGGAGAAGAAGGTCGACATCGGGATCATCGCTGTGCCCCCCGCCGCGGCCCAGCGGGTGGCGGATCTGATGATCGCCTCGGGAATCCGCGGCCTGCTGAACCTGACGTTCTCCCATATCGTCGCCCCCCGCCGCGTCTCGGTGGTGGACGCCCGCATCGTGGCCAGCCTCCAGGAGCTCGCCCACGCCATCAAGAGCAAGGGCCGTGGCTTGGAACGGCGCGCCGCGAAACCGGCATAGTTGCGCGGTCTTTTCAGTTCGGGCCGCATAAGGCGTAATACTAATCTCCCGCCGGTCAGGACAAAGACCGGGATTAAGATCAGGATTACGGCTAGGAGTGGGAGGCCCCTCACGGCACGGCCGTTCGCATTATTGGCTGCGCAGCCCGCGTAAGGCAAGCACGCCACTCGCTTCCAACGCCCAACAGAGGCCACGGCGCATCAGCGCGAGGCGTTTCGCCTGCTGGAAGTTGCGGTGCCCTGAACGCTACGTCGTCCTTTCCACGCGGGCAGCGCGATGCGGGAGCTGCAATGAGCTCCA